>JACQVT010000785.1 GCA_016209665.1 Planctomycetota bacterium
GCGAATTCCGCCAGCTTGCAGATTTCCAATTGCAGTCCGTCTGACCAAGCGGACTACCGTTGCGTGGTCTCGGGCTACTGCGGCACTCAGACGTCCGGCGCGGCGACGCTAACGGTAGTCCAGGCCCCTCCCATCAGCTTCTTCGAGGACTGGGACGGCTACGCCGAGGGGGCGAACGACCCCGCTTACGTCGCCCGCTGGCAGACCATCACCGGGCTCAACCGCTACGACATCTGGGTCGGAGCCTATGATGAGTTTTCGCCGCCGAACTCAGCCAAGGTCAGGCTGGATCAGGCAATCGGCATTTCCCACCCGCTGGGTCCCGAGCTGAGCGCGGTGGTCCCTGGAGCCGACCAGGTCCGGGGCACCGACGCCGACCCGCTGGAGCTGCTGGTCAAGCTGTATCTGCAATACACCAACCTCGACACCGCGGACGTGTTCGCCGAGGTGTCGATGGGCAATGTGCGCGCACCGTCGGGTAACAGCGGGACCGTGCTCCCGGTCCTGGCGTTCGGGTTGACGGCCGGGATGCACGGGCCGGCCGCCTATCCGCGGTTTTTCGACGGCCGGAACTGGAACCATGTGACCGGGGTAACGATCGGCGGCGGCCACAACGATCTCAAGATGACCGTCCGGACCGCTTCGGTACAGTTACAGGGCCTGCGTTCTGCCGTCGGGTCGGCCACGCTGAACCGGCTCTACACGGGAGGCTTCGACCGGCTCTCGCTCAGGACCGTCTACAACACCCAGAAGTGGCGATCGATCAGCGACGTGAGCCTGACGGGCGGCGCGATCAAGGCGCCGTTGTCCGTCAGCGCGGGGCCGGACAAGCAGATCACCATGGGCGGCGCGACGGTCCTGGAAGGCGCGGTGAGCGGAGGAACACCGCCCTACTCCATCGAGTGGTCGCCGGCCGATGGGCTGGATAACCCGCAACTGCTGCAGCCGACGGCTTCGCCGACCATCACCACCGTCTACACGTTAACAGTCACCGACTCGATGAGCGATTCGGATAGCGATTCCGTGCTGGTCACCGTGTCGGGCCCTGACATACCGTGCGACTTCCACGTCGACGGCGACGTCGACATGGACGATTTCGCCGTGCTGCAACGCTGCCTGGGCGTGTCCAATCCGTCGCAGCATCCGACGTGCTGGGTGGCTGATTTGAACAACAGCGGCTCGATCACCGCAGACGACGTCGCGCTCTTCATCAATTGCCTGACGGGGCCGGACATTCCAGGCGACGCAAACTGTCTCCGGTAATGGTCCGGCTGCGAGAAATCAAAGCGGACGCACCTTGTTTTGACGCTAGAATGTCTCGATCGTGTCGGCGGGGAGATGTGTTGCCGGATGCCCGGACGACCGGTCACGCACCGATCTTTGACATTCCTCCATCTGACGTAACAATGGCGGCATGAGGACGCTCGGGCTGATTGTGCGCGAGGCGCTGTACCGCAAGCTGAGCTTCGGGCTGGGGCTGTTGGGCGTGGCCGCGGCGGTGGCGCTGTTCGTGTTTTTTTTCACCGCGGGCGAGGCCTCACGGCGGGAGACGGCCCGGCTGACGCGCAACATGGGCCTCAACCTGCGGATCATCCCCAAGGACACGGACATGGACCGCTTCTGGCTGGTCGGCTTTTCCGACCGGACCATGCCCGAGGACTACGTGCATCGCCTGGCCGCCCATTCCGGCCTGAACTATTCGCACCTGCTGCCCACGCTGAAGCGCAGGATGCAATGGCGCGGCACCGAGGTCATCCTCGTGGGTACGCTGCCGGAGATGTCCGCCGTTGACCGACAGGAATCGCCGATGACCCTTGCCGCCAAGCCCGGGGCCGCCTGGCTCGGCTACGAGCTGGCCCGGCGGTTCGGCGTCGAGAAGAACGACACCATCGACCTGCTGGGCAAAACCCTCACGGTGGCGGGCACGCTCCCCGAGAGCGGCAGCGAGCAGGACGCCTCGATCTTCGCTCAGCTTCATGACGTGCAGGCCATGGTGAAGACCGAGGGCGCGATCAACGAGATTCAGGCCCTCAACTGCGTCTGCTTCGACACCGACCGCGATGCCCTAGAGGTGCTGCGCGAGCAACTCGCCTCGGCTCTGCCCGACGCCAAAGTGCTTCAGATCCGCCCCATCGCCGATGCCCGCGAGAAACAGCGGCGGCTGGTCGAGGACTATCTGGCGGTGATCATTCCGTTCATCGTGGTGGTGTGTGCGGCCTGGCTGGGCGTGCTGGCGATGATGAACGTCCGCGAGCGGCGGTGCGAGATCGGGATTCTTCGGGCACTGGGTTACGGTTCGGGGACGGTAGCGTCGCTGTTCCTCGGCCGAGCCGCCGTGGTGGGCATCGTGGGCGGCGCGCTGGGATTCGCAGTGGGCACGGCCCTCGCCCTGACCTACGGGCCGCAGGTGTTCAAGGTGACGGGGCAGGCGATCCGACCGATGTACGCGCTGCTGGTCTGGTCGGTACTGGCGGCGCCGGCGTTCGCCGGCTTGGCGGCCGTCATCCCGACGATGCTGGCGGTCACACAAGACCCCGCCGTCACGCTGAGGGACACGTAGACCATGGTCGAACTGCAACAGGTCAGCAAGCGTTTTCGCGGCCGGGCGGGTGAAGTCATCGCCCTGGCGGAGGTGGACCTGCACGTTGCGCCCGGTGAGTTCGTGGTCGTCCGCGGCCCCAGCGGCAGCGGCAAGACGACGCTGCTGCTGGCGCTCGGGGGCATGCTGCGGCCGACCGGCGGCAAGGTGCTCGTGAACGGCGTCGACGTGTATGCCCTGACGGAGCGCGAGCGGGCCCGCTTCCGCGGTGAGAACATCGGCTTCGTGTTCCAGATGTTCCACCTGGTGCCCTACCTGACGGTGCTGGAGAACGTGGCCCTGGCAGCGACCGCGGGCCGCACCTCAACTGTGTGGGCGGCGGCGGGGGAACTGCTCGGCCGGCTGGGCCTCTCGCCCAGAGAGCGGCACCTCCCGTCGGAACTCAGCGCGGGCGAGCGACAGCGCGTGGCCGTCTCGCGGGCGCTGCTCAACCACCCCAAGCTCGTGTTGGCCGACGAGCCCACCGGCAATCTCGACCCGGACAACGCCGCCGAGGTCTTCGAGGGCCTGGCCGTCTTCCACCGCCGGGGCGGCACGGTCGTCGTGGTCACGCACGGCACCACCGCGGACCACCACGCCAACCGCATCGTCCACCTCCGCGACGGCCGCATCGATGGGGGCTCGGGCGAGAAGCGAATGGCATGATCGAGGTGGCGGTGTGACCCTTCAAAACGACATGGAGCTGGCCAACACGCGAGTGAAGCTGGGAGAGCTTGAAGAGCGCTATCAGCAACTCCGAGACGATACTGCCGAGGATGAGCACCTGCGGGAGCTGACGCTGTTCTCGCTCCGGCGGTTGATCAATCAACTCAGGGAAGAAATCGCCCGCTACGAGGCTCATCAGTGAGGATGCTCCTTGACGGCGTCGTGTCGCCAGCCCACACTATCCCATGAGTTGGCACGATAGTGCAGGCGGACAAGTTTAGATTCGGCCGACTCGACCGTGGCCCAGAACAACCGGTCATCCCACCAAGCGGGGCTCGCACGCGCGTTTCGCGCTGGTAAGAAGAACGGTTTGGCGCTACAGTGATAGTGTTCGCACACAGAGTCCGGTTCCGGATCGGACCGACATGCGGAGCTTGGTGATGAGTAGACACCGCGATCTGAATGTTAGGGGACGGGGCTGCTGGGCGGGGCTGGCGATGGTGGTGCTTGTAGTTGCACCTCAAGCACTCGCCGCTGAGAAAGCCGGCGGCGAAGCTGCCTTGGTCCAGCGGCTGGTGGAGCAGACGGGGGTGTCGCAGGGCGTCTGCGCCGTGGTGGGCGGGCAGGATGGCGGGCTGGCCCTGGCGCTGGGGAAACGGTCGCAGTTCCTGGTTCACGTCTGGGAGCCCGAGGCGGCCACCGCGGGCTCGGTGGGCCGGATGCTGGACGAGCAGGGCTTGTACGGCCGTCGCGTGATCGTGGAACGGGGCACGCTCAACCGGTTGCCCTACGCGGATAACACGATCGACCTGGTGCTGGCGTTGGGCTTGAAGGATGACGACCTCGGTCACCTGGCGGCGGCGGAGGTGCTGCGCGTGCTCCGGCCGGAGGGCAAGGCGGTCGTCGGCCGCAGTGCTGGCTTGCATGGCCCGGCGGACAAGCTGTCGCGCGGCCGGCTCGAACGGTGGCTCGCGGCCACGAAGATTGAGCCGGCCGCCGTTCACGACGAGGATGGCGATCTGTGGGCCGAACTGACCAAGCCACCCATGCAAGGCGTCGACGACTGGAGCCACTGGGAGCACCGCCCTGACAACAACCCCGTTTCGACCGACGCGGTCATCACGGCCCCATACATGACGCAGTGGTTCGGGCAGCCGTACTACATCACCATGCCGGCGATCACCACGGCGTCGGCGGGACGGCTGTTCCTGGCCATGGGCCACATCGCCCACCACGAGCGCGAAGAGTCGTGGCTGAACACACTGATGGCTACCAACGGCTACAACGGCACGGTGCTGTGGACGCGCAAGCTGCCGGACGGCTACCTGGCCCATCGCTCGGCGTTCGTCGCGACCCCGGACACGTTCTACATGATCGACCCCACGGGCGGCGGCTGTCTGATGCTGGACCCGAAGACCGGCGAGGAGAAGGATCGAATCCGGGTGCCCGAGGTCCGCGGCGAATGGAAGTGGATGGCGCTGCACGACGGCGTGCTGTTCGCGCTGGCCGGCGAGGAGAAGGACCCCGCCGAAACCACCGTCGTGCGGAGTCAACGGCCTCAGTGGAGCTGGCACGAACTGAGCAACGGCTACTACACGCCGCAGGTGCCGTGGGGCTTCGGCAGGACCATCCTGGCCTACGACGTGGCCAAGTGCCGGCTGCTGTGGAAGCACGACGAGGACAAGCCGATCGACTCGCGGGCAATGGTGATCGGCGGGGAGCGGCTGGTCTTCTATGGCCCCGAATCGCGCGTCGGCTGCCTGCACCTCAAGACGGGCCACCTCCGCTGGGCGAACGACGATCCGAAGATCCGCAGGCTCATCGAGGAGCCGGGCCGAGGATTGACCTCCACGCCGGGATTCAAGTCGGCCTGCTTCGCGATCTACACGCCTAAGGCCGTGGTTTACGAGGGCCAGACCAAGATGAACGTGGTAGCTGTCTCGCTGGACGACGGCAAGATGCTTTGGCACCACAAAAAATCGACGAACAACCCCAACATGCTATACCTCGACGATCGGTTGCTGGTGGGCATCGGCGCGGAGGGCAGCACGCTCGCCGTCGACCCCGCGACGGGCGAGAAGATCGAGGACCTGGGCTTCAAGAAGCGCTCCTGCACGCGGCTGACCGCCACGCCGGACTCGCTGTTCTGCCGCGGCTGGCCGGAGGGCCTGACCCGCTACGACCGCGTCAACAAGCAGGTGGTATTCAACGGCGCGTTCCGACCAGCCTGCAACGACGGCATGATCGGGACCAACGGCCTGCTGTACGGCGGCCCCTGGACGTGCGACTGCAACCTGTCGCTCATGGGCCGCATCGCGATGTGCTCGGCCGGCGGGTTCGATTTCGAACGACGGGCCACGGACGAGGAACGACTTGAACTCGGCCGGGGCGATATTTCCCAGGTCGCTCCGCTGGAGGCCTCGGACACGGACTGGGCCACGTACCGCGCGAACGCCGACCACACCGCCAGTACGCCGGCGGCTGTCGCGTCCAAGGCATCGAAGGCCTGGGAATGGAAGGCCGGTTCCGCAGCCCAGATCACCGCGCCCACGTCGGCGGGCGGCCTGATCTTCGTGGGCGACAGCAACGGCCGGGTGCACGCGATCGACGCCGCCGGCGGGACGACGAAGTGGTCGTTCCTCACCGCCGGCCCCATCATGCAACCGCCCACGATCGCCAGCGGGCGGGCCTACGCCGGCTCAGGCGACGGCTACATCTACGCCCTCGAGGCCGCGACGGGGCGGATGCTCTGGCGGTTCCGGGCGTCACCGGTCGAGCGGCGGATCATGGTCTACGGCTCGCTGTGCTCGACCTGGCCGGTGAACACCGGCGTTCTGGTCAAGGATGGCGTGGCCTACGCGGCGGCGGGGATCATCGACTATGACGGCACCTACGTGTACGCCCTCGATGCGATCACGGGCAGAATCAAGTGGCAGAACGTCACCTCGGGCCACCTCGACAAGAAGCTCGGCAAGGGCGTCTCCGCTCAGGGCAACTTGACCATCGCGGGCGGGCGGTTGTGGATGCCGGGCGGCAACGTGGTCTCGCCGGCGGCCTATGATCTGAGGACAGGCGAGTACGTGGGCGACGGACCGGGCAACGGTTCGCCGCGGGCCAACCGCGGCGAGGAGATCGGCGTGCTCAAAGGCCGCTACCTGGTCTTCGGCGGGCGGTTGCGGTATTCCGCCCGCGAAAACGTGGTCAATCCCGAGCGGTTCGTCTCCGCGGCCCTGCGGGTTGACGGCGGGATCGGCGGCGGCGTACCGATCAACGGCGGCAAGATTCCGCCCGCCTGGAACGACGATCGCATCGTATGCGTCGATGGTCGCAGCACGGTGCCGGTGTGTTTCAAGACGTCGACGCTGGAGGCGTTGGCCAGCACGGGCGACGCCAAAAAGCAACTGGACCAACCTGTGTGGCAGGCGGCGGGGTTCGAGGGAAGCGATACGGTTTCGCTGGCCCTGGCCTCGAACGGCGTGGTGGCGGTCCGCGAGCAACCGCGGCCCCGCAACCGCTGGTCGCAGTGGCGGGTGGCGTGCCTGAACCCCGACGACGGGCGGCCCGCGTGGGAGCAGAACCTGCCGGCACCCGCGTCGCCCGGCGGACTGTTGATCGATCGCGACGGTCGGGTCATTGTCACCCTGAACGACGGAAACATGGTGTGTTATGGGGGTTGACCGCCGGGCAGCGACGAGTTTGGCGGCCCCGCCCGCGGTGCTGGCCGCGGTGCTGGCCGTGGTGGGGCCCGCTGCTTGGCTGGTTGCGTGCGACTACACGTCCGTGCGCGATGCCGCGTTCAAGGAGCCGCGGGACGTACATCGGCTGGCCGTCATCGGCGACCCTGACGATGCCCAACCCGGCCGCACGCACGAGCGGTTGACCGCCTGGGCCGCCTCGCTGGGTGACAGCCTGAACCTGATGGTCGTCCGGATCGACCCCGAGGCCCCCGACGTGAAGTGGGAGGAATACGGCATCCCTTCCGCGCCCCCGTCGCTGCCGGTCGTAACGCTCTCGGGCTGGCGGCGGTTGGAGCGCAAGGGCTTCCTGATCGACCACTGGGAGCCTGAGCCGAGCGACAAGGATCTGGAGTTGATCCGAACGTCAGCGGCCCGCGAGGCGATCCGGCAAGAGGCGGGGCGGCGGGTAGCCGTGCTCGTCTACGTGGCCGGCGACGATCCCGAAGCATCCGCGCGCATCGCGAAGCTGCTCGACACGGTGGTCGACGCCTGGAACAAAAAGCAGCCGCTGGGCTTGGCCGTGGTGCGTGTGAGCCGCACGGACGAGCGCGAACGATTGCTGCTGGCCTTCGCGGGTATCCGCGCGTCGGGGCCGGACTGGGTCGCGGTGGCCTTCGGACGCGGCAAGCTGATGCAGCCGCTGCAAGGCGACGAGATCACGGCGGAGACGCTGGACGAGCAGATCGAACTGCTGGCCGGCGAGTGCACGTGCCTGCGCTCGCCTTCAAGCCTGGGCGTCGACCTGCCGCTGATGTGGAGCAAGGACCTCGACGCGACGGTCGACATGATGCGGACGAACGACGAGGCCGCCGCTTCGACGGCCCAGGCACCGCCGCTCGACGCCGCCCCCACTCACCGCCGGCTGTTCGCAACCGTAGTGACGACGCTGGCCGCCCTGGCCGCGGGCGTCGGCATCACCGCCGTCGCCATCATCTGGCGCCGTCGAGACCAACAGGCGGCCTGAAGTGTGCGAGAAGTGATCCGTCGATTTCGTATTCGCCCGTTTCGATGTCGATGACGAGATACTTCCCGACGTGGTCGCGTTCCACCAGCGGGCGAATGCGTGATTCGTAGATCGCCTCACCTCGCTCAGCGATCTCGCGGGCAGTTGGCCGTGGACTGTCCATACCTCAATTATCGCAGGCCGCGGCGCGGCCGGCAAGCGGATCCCGTGCTCGCTGTGGTGGGATGATTGTTTCTCGGGCGTTTGGATCGGCTGGTGCCGACGTGCGCCCGGGTGGCCACGAGGCCGATGAGCGTGCCGGCGAGGCCAAAGAGGGCACCCAGGAAGCACGGCGGAGGCGCGACATCGTCCTGGGGCACGGGCTGGCCGCTGCTGCCGTCGGAGCCGCCGTCGTTGTTGCCGGTGCCATCGCCTCCGCCGTTGTTGTCGCCGCCGTCACCATTGCCGTCGCCGTCACCGTTGCCGCCGTCGCCGCCGTCTCCACCGTCTCCGTCGCCGGGCGGTTCGAGACAGTCGATGATGCCGTTGTGGTTGGCGTCGACGTCCGCGGTGCCGCAGCCGCAGGCCCCGGGGGCAATCTTGTTGCGGTCGTTTGGGCAGGCGTCGAGGCAGTCGAAGACGCCGTCCTGGTCGGTGTCGATGTCGCGGCTGCCGCAGCCGCACACGCCGGGCGCGGTCTTGCCCTGGTCGCGCGGGCACAGGTCGAGGCAGTCGGGAACGCGGTCGGAGTCGGTGTCCGTCTCGTCGACGCTGCATCCGCATTGGCCGGGCTCGACCTTGTGCGGGTTGCTCGGGCACAGATCGCAACCGTCGAACACGTCATCGCCGTCGGCATCCGTAGGACAGCCCGCTCCATCGACAGTGGCGCAGAGCGGCGTCCGCGGGCAGGTGTCGCAGCCGTTGGACACGCCGTCGTGGTCGTTGTCCTGCGGGCAGCCGTTGGCGTCGATCGGCGATGCGCAGGAAGGCGTGGCCTCGCATTTGTCGCAACCGTCGGGCACTCCGTCCGCGTCGCTGTCGCCGGGGCAGCCGACGGCGTCCACGACGGCGCAGAACGGCGTGCCAGGGCACAGGTCCAACTCGTCGGTCACGCCATCCTCGTCGGAGTCGTACAGCGAGCAGCCGTGCTCGTCGACCGGCGTGCCCACCGGTGTGTTCGGGCACAGGTCGCAGCCGCCGTACACGGTGTCGTAGTCGCTGTCGGTGGGGCATCCGTCGGGGTCGAGGGCGGCGCAGGCCGGCAGATCCACGTTCGGGCAGGCCTCGCAGCCGTCCCAAGTGCCGTTGGCGTCCTCGTCGGAGGGACATCCGTCCACGTTGACGATGGCGCAGGCGGGCGTGCCGGGACACAGGTCGCATCCGTCCCACACGGCGTCGCCATCGGAGTTGTAGGGGCAGCCGTCGGCATCCACGAGGGCGCACGACGGCGTGCCCGGGCAAAGGTCGAAGTCGTTCAGCACGCCGTCTGCGTCTGAATCGAGCGTCGAGCAGCCGTATGCGTCGATGGGATCGCCGGGAGCCGTGTTGTCGCAGGCGTCACAGGCGTCACCCAGGGCGTCGCCGTCGGCGTTGGCCTGGTTGCCGTTGCTGATCGAGGGGCAGTTGTCGCAGGCACTGCCGATGCCGTCGCCGTCAGGGTCTCCCTGCCCGGGGTTGGGGAGCGTGGGGCAGTTGTCGCAGGCATCGCCGACGCCGTCATCGTCGCTGTCCTCCTGCCCGGGATTGGCGGCCAGCGGGCAGTTGTCGGAACCATCCTCGAGGCCATCCAGATCGGTGTCGATGTGTCCATGGATCACGACCCGGCTCGTCGGCGGCACGGTGAACGGCGTCTCGGGGGCCGTGGGATCCAGCATGTTCAGGAAGAAGGAGGGAGGGTCGATGGACCAGTAGAGAAACTGCTGAAGTGTGGCGTCCGCTTTAATCGTGATCTCGGTGTCGGGCGCGAAACTCCCCGACGACGTGCCCGTCTCGAGGATGCGGCCGCCGATGACGGTGACGGACACCTGGGCGTTGCCAGGGGCCGCCCCGACAACGGCCATCACTCCGGCCAGCAGTGGAATCCTGATGGTGCGTAACATTGTGCTCCCCCTTTCCGCCCTCCCTTCACGAATGCTTGTCCGCCCGGCGGTCAGGACCGTCGATGGTCGCGCCGCCACAGCCAGAGACCGGCGACGGCGGTCAGTATGGCCAGACCGGGCTCCGGTATCACGAACCCCTGAACGTCATCGATCTGCACGGGGCCGAACGCCGCCAACCCCACCCGCGGCCGTTCCGCGTACTCGCTCGGAACGGAGTTGAAGCTGTACGACCACGGCGAACCGATGTAATCCTTCGTAATCGGGTCGATCGCGTGAAGCCTGGCCGAGACCTTCGGCCCGGCCAGCCAGACCTCCAGTTCGACTGCGTCGAGATCAGGGCTGAGGTCGTACCAGGCGTCACGGACCTGCACGCCCTCGCTGACGCGATAGAAGAATAGCCGGTAGAAGTCCCCCGTGTCCACATAGTTGGCGACGATGCGGACCTCGTAGTAGTTGTCGAGGTCCTGGAAGCCCAGCAACGCGCTGACGTACTGGGCCTGCGGGCTCGGGCCCCCGCCGTAGGCCAGGAACCGGATTCGCTGCGGGTCCTCGGTGCTCGGGAAATCATTGAGGATGGCCACGCCGCGTCCACCCGGCACGTGCAGTCGGTCGCCGTCGCTGACACAATTTGGGAAGGGCGTCGGCTGCGACCAGTTCGGATGGCCGAGCACGCCGCTGTGGCTGAAGTCGTCGAGCGTGGTCCAGTTCTCCGTCGCGAGCGAGGTCGACGGCGGGAAGATGCACGCACACAGGATGAGCATCCACCTTGTCACGCAATGAGATTCCCCGCGCCCCGGCGGCACCGGCCGAAGCGCATGCACAGTCGACAGAGTGAGACTCCCCCCGCGTCCATACGGATCGAACGGATGCCCGGGCTGCCCTGGGTAGGGACGTCTCCTGGGGGAAGCCGGCCGTGCGTCCCAGCGCTGTTTCTATGCCCGTGGTCTCCGGGAAGGCAAATACTCTTGGCAGAAAATGATCTACGCACTCGACGGGGTGCATAAACTCGGGTCGGACGAGGGGAAGACGGACCGACGCCGGAAGCCTATCGGCCAGCCAGCGGGGCACGGGCCAGACGGGTATAGGTCGGACCCGATCGGCCGAGAACCGATTGAATGACCGCAAGCTCAGTGGCGGTGAACCTGCCGCACCGAAAGTCGCCGTTGGCGGCGACGGTTTCCCGCACTTGGCGTGCCCCCTTCGGGTCTCGCGATCGGCCGATGGTCAGGTGGGGTCGGAACGGCCGCGTCTCCGGCAGGTAGCCCAACCGGGCGAATGCCTCTTCGCAGGCGGCGTGGCAGGCGGTCAACTCCGGCGAGGGGCCGATAACTCCCACCCAGACAATCCGGACCGGTCCACCGGGCGGGAAACAGCCGGCACCGGCGACCTCGACGCCGATGGGAGGCAGTCTCGCGGCCGTCTCGATGGCCGTCCGGCAGATGTCCGTAACCTGGGTGTCGGGCACGTCGCCCAGGAACTTGAGCGTCACATGAACGTGCTCGGGCCGCGTCCAGCGGATCTGCGAGTCCAGTTCGCGCAGGCTGGTCTGCAAGGCGACCAGCCGGTCGCGGACGCCAGTCGGCAACTCGATGGCGATGAAGCAACGCATGAGCAATTCCCGGTACGGCTCCCCCGGGCGCGCCGAGTGGACCTCACGGGATGGCTGGGTGTCGGCGGCGGTCGGGACGGCGCGGCACACCGGGGGGATTCTATGCCGGCACGGGAGGTGACGGAAGGCTTACTCGAATTGATCTGCGTCCCGTGGGATTTAGATGGCGGTGTGATCCTGATGGCGATTTCAGGTCGAAAAGGCCCTCCGAGATGGCCCGTTTGCGACGATCACGGAGCCGTGGCTCGTGCAGTGGGGCTGGATGAAAACCGCCTTGCCGCGGGCGCCAGGGGCAAAAACGATGTCGCGGCGCACGGCTTCGTTTCGACGTACACGTTTTTTTCGGCGCCGGAGCCCTCCTGCCCGGGGGGAGGGATGGACGGACGTATGGAGTTTTCAAAGACCGCGCTATGGTAACAGGCGCGC
>JACQVT010000767.1 GCA_016209665.1 Planctomycetota bacterium
AGGTGCAGCACCGCCGCCTGCCCCACCGTGCCCGGCGGGAAATTGCTGGCCCAGGCTTCCCAGTTCGTGAACGTCAGCGAAGGCCAGTTGGCCGCGGAACCGTACGCCCACTCGGTGTCCGCGGGGCTGTCGTTGTGGGTGTAGAACGTCTCCTGCTTGATGTTGTAGATCCCCATGCTGTCCTGGCGGGTGATCCAGACGTTGTCGGTCAAGCGGTCCTGGTTCTCCGGCTGCGTCCAGTCGGCGAACGCCGGCTTGGTGAACACGGTGCTCGGTCCTGTCCAGATGGTCGCGGCTTCGCCGGTCCCGGCCATGAACAACAATACAACCACCGGACAACAGAAACCCATTAGGCTTCTCATCCGCACTCCTCCTCGTCAATCTCCGGCCAGAAATGGCCGCGACAACTCCCTCCCCTCCGACGCCCCGCGCCGGGAGGCTACCACGCAACCCGCACGGCCAGCGAGGCGCCTCATGTCCCGCTCGCCGACGCGCACAACCAGCACAAGCCCACACGAACAGACCATGGGCGCCCGATGTGCGTGCCCCTCGAAGGCTCGATCCTCAGAAGGAGCCTGCGACCTCAGTCCCCGGATGAAATACAAGACCGGAACCCGAGCAAATGCGGGCCTCGCCGAAGGGTGCGTATTTCGCGGCCGGATCCTGCCGCCGTAACGGCGGGATCGGCGCTCCACACGTCTTGTAGTATAACCCTCCCCGTGATGAGAGACAACAGGAAAACGAAGAATCCTCCAAGGTGCCGCCCGGTGTAGTCGGGTTCTGCGAACCCGGTGAACCGGACTCACAGAGCCCGGCTCTGATTTCTTCCTTCTGTCTTCTGACTCCTGGCTCCTGGCTCCTGACTCCTTCCCGATCACGCGTCGTAGTACAGGTGGAACTCGTGCGGATGCGGACGCAGGCGGATCTCGTCCAGTTCCTTCTGCTCCTTCCACTCGATCCAGGCGGCGACCAGGTCCTCGGCGAAGACGCCCCCCTCCATCAGGAAGGCGTGGTCTCTCTTGAGGGCGTTGATCGCCTCCTCCAGCGATCCGGGCGTGGTATGGATGTCCTTGGCCTCTTCAGGCGACAGGGCGTAGATGTTCTTGTCCAGCGGCTTGCCGGGCTTGATCTTGTTCTTCACGCCGTCCAGCATCGCCATCAGCATCGCCGAGAACGTCAGGTACCCGCAGCACGACGGGTCCGGGCAGCGGAACTCCAGCCGCTTGGCCTTGGGGCTCTCGCTGTACATCGGGATGCGGATCGCCGCCGAGCGGTTCCGGGACGAATACGCCAGGTTCACCGGCGCCACATAACCCGGCACCAGCCGGCGGTAGCTGTTCGTCGTCGGGGCCGCGAACGCCAGCACCGTGTGAGAGTGCTTGAGCAAACCCCCGATCGCGTAAAGCGCCAGCTCGCTCAAGCCCGCGTACTCGCCGCCGGCGAACAGCGGCTTGCCGTCCTTCCACAGCGAGGCGTGCGTGTGCATGCCGCTACCGTTGTCCTGGAAGAGCGGCTTGGGCATGAACGTCACCGTCTTGCCCGCCCGCTTGGCGACGTTCCGCGTGATGTACTTGAACCACATCATCTGGTCGCCCATCTCGACGAGCGGCTTGAACCGCATGTCGATCTCCGCCTGGCCGGCCGTGCCCACCTCGTGGTGATGGGCCTCGACCTCGATGCCGACCTTCATCATCTCATACACCATCTCGCCGCGCAGATCGTGATAGGTGTCGGTCGGACTCACCGGGAAGTAGCCGCCCTTGAACGACGGCTAGTAGCCGAGGTTCGGCTCCTCGAACCGGGCCGTGTTCCACGCCCCTTCCACCGAGTCGATCTCGTACATGCCGCGGTGCTGGTTCTGCTCGTAGCGGACCTCGTCGAAGATAAAGAACTCCAGCTCCGGTCCGATGAAGCAGGTGTCGGCGATGCCCGTGGACTGCAAGTATTTGACCGCCTGCTTGGCGATGTGCCGCGGGTCCTTGCTGTACTCCTGCCGCGTGATGGGGTCGAAGATGTCCGCCAGCACGCTGACGGTCGGCTCTTTGTAGAACGCGTCCAGCCGGGCCGTCTCGACCTGCGGGATGGCCAGCATGTCCGACACGTTGATTTCCTGCCAGCCGCGGATGCTCGACCCGTCGAAGCCCAACCCGTCCTTGAAGGTCCCTTCGTTGAACTCGCCCACGGGGTACGAGCAGTGCTGCCA
>JACQVT010000786.1 GCA_016209665.1 Planctomycetota bacterium
CCCTTGACACGCCGCGCGGCTCTGCCGCTTTTGGTCGCCGAGGCGACCGCGGCGAGTCAAGGGCCACCGCAGTCCATCGTCTTTTTGTCCGCCTTGACGTTCGACAGTTGCCTCAGCGGGCGGACGCGGCGTCTGGCCGAGGCCCTCGCCGCGGCCGGGCACGATGTTACGTTCGTGGACATGCCCAGCCTTCGCCAGGTGGCGCGGCCGACGTCGTGGCTGCGCCGGTCGTACACGTCGCCGGCGGGCGTGCGGGTCGTGCGTTTGCCCCCGCTGCCCTGGCGGGCGCGATCGGGATGGCCGTCGGTGACAAGTATATGGAGTTCGCTGGCGGTGCGGTCGTTGGGGCGGCGGGTGCCCGGGCTGGAACAGGCGGTGGTCGTGGCGTCCACGCCCTGGTGGCTGCCGGTCGCGCGGGAGCTGCCCGCGTGGGTGCGGTGCTACGACTACCTGGACCACGTCGACGTGCAGGCGGGCCCGCGGCGGATCGAGTGGTTTCGCCGCTGGGATGCCGAGCTTCTGCGGATCGCCGACGTGGTCACCACCGTCAGCGAGCCGCTGCGCCGACACCTGCAAGCCGCCGTCCCGCCCGAGCGGCTCCACCTGGTGCCCAACGGCGTCTGCGGCGACTGGATCGATTCGCCCGTGGTCGCTGCCGAGCGCGGATCGTTGGCGTCGCGGGCCGACGCCCCCATCGCGGGATTCCTCGGCGCCCTGTTCGAGTGGGTGGACCTGGACCTGATCGCCGCCGTCGCCGGCCTGTTGCCGCAGATCGAGTTCGTCATCGTCGGTCCCACGCGACGGGGCGTCCGCATCGACGCCTTGCTGCAATTGCCCAACGTGCGCTGTCACGGCCCCGTGCCGTTCGAGCAGGTGCCGGCGACGCTCGCCGCGTTCGACGTGTGCCTGGTCCCGTTCCGGCGAGACCTCATCTCCGACTACGCCGACCCGCTGAAGGTGTACGAATATTGCGCCCTGGGCAAGCCGGTCGTCAGCACGGTGCTGTTCAACGCGGGCGGCACCGAGCCGCCGATCGCCGTCGCTCCGACTGCCGAGGCCTTCGCCGCCGCCATCCGCGAGGCCCTGGAGACCTCGCCCGCCGACCGCGATCGGTGGATCGCCTTTGCCCGCCAGCATACCTGGGAGGCTCGGGCCCGTCAGTTCGCCGAGATCATGTCCAGGACCGCGTCAACTCGCTGACGGAAACCCACGGCAACCAGCACGAAGCGCAAGCGAGTGCGCATCTGTCGGCACAGATTATCCGACGAGCACTCGCTGGCGCTTCGTGCTGGTACATGACCGTTCTGCGTTCTGACTTAGAGTGCATCCTAAAACCCGTGTGGGACCGGCTTCCAGCCGGTCGGTTTTCAGGGTTTTAGGATGCACAGTTACTTGCCTCGGTCCTTCATTGAGTCAGGGCGAGTCGATATCCGTCCAGCGTTCTTGCCGCCGCGGTCGCCCACGTGAACTCACGGGCCACCTTCTGACCGAGTTGGCCGCGTGGCCCGCCGACGAGCGCCGCCTCCACCGCCTGTCGCATCGACGCCGGGTCATCCGGACCGGTGTAGTACGCCGCCTCGCCCAGGTATTCCTGCGTGCATCCGCCCTCCGTGGCGACCACCGCGCAGCCGGACACGGCCGCCTCGAGGTTCACCAGCCCCGGCGTCTCGTACCAGCTCGGACAGACGTGCACGAGCGAGCGGCGATACCTGTCGCGCAGCTCCGACGGTTCGGCCTGGCCGACGAACCGCACGTTCGGTCCGGCCTCCGCCCGGCAGCGGCGATGGTAGCCCGCGCTGTACCGGCCCGCCTGCCCGACGAGTGTCAGTAGTATGTCCGTCCCGCGGAGGGCCCGGATCAGGGTAAGCTGGTTCTTGCGGGGCTCGATACGGCCCACGCAGAGCACGCCCTGCCGATCGCCCGGCCAGTCGTCCGCCGGGGGCAGGAACTCATCACCCACGGCGTTCGGCACGACGACCGCCGGCCGGCGCACGTCCAGCGTGCGCTCGACGGCGTCCTGCTCGGCCCGGCTGTTGGGCAGCAGGACGCTCATCGTTTCCAGGCAGAACCGCGCGCTGCGGCGAAAGCTCCACGTCGGCCGGCTCGCGTCGCGCGCGGGGACGGCCCGGCGAAGGTCCATCGCCCAGCGCTGCGCTATCCGCAGGCTGCGGTAACACTCGCTGCCGAACGCCCGGGCCAAGAGCCCCTGCACGCCGGTCCGGCCGCCGCGGTCGTACTGGTCCGCCGGCCAGTAGATCGTACTCAACACCGCCGGCGGACCCCCGGACCGGATCCGCCGGCAGCGCGGCTCGTTCTCCCACAGCCGATCAAGCTGAAACAGGTGCACGAGATCATAGCCGGCCAGCCGCGGCCGGCGATCAGAACTCATGTCCACGTTCACGCCCAGCCCGCGCAGGGCCTCCGCCGTCCGGACGATCTGCGTCGTATCCCCGCCGGGCTCGCGGGTCAGGTTGTCGCGAACCAGCCACAGCACGCGCATCGGATTCGGTTCCCATCAACGGCTACCTGCGGCCGGGAGTGTCGAGAAACGCCAGGTACTCGGTGTAGTAGGGCCCCAGCGACAAGTCGTGCAGATACACCGGCCGCTGGTCCAGCCGCCAGACACGAGGTTCATCCCGCAGGTACTTATCGAGGTGCCAACTATACGACGCCCCGGTCGACGGTCGGACGGCGTTGTGGTGATGATCGAAGTGCTCGACGACCTTGCCCTCCACCGGCAGGCGAACCTCCAGCAGGTACAAGTACCGCCCCGCCACCCGGAGCAGCCGGCGGCACACCTCTTCGACGTTGGCCACGTGGTCGAGCACCGAAACGGTGAACACCAGATCAAACTCGCCATCGGCAAACGAATCCAGCGCCGTCTCGTCGCCCACCCGCAGATCGAGTCCGGTCTTCTCGCGGCCGATCTGGACCGCCTCGGGGTTGATGTCTGCGCCCACCAGCCGGACGTCCGGGCAGGTCTGGTGTACGGCCAAAAGGTTCTGGCCGACGTTGCACCCGAACTCCAGCACGCTCCGCGGTTTCAGGTCGGCCACGAGGTCGGCCCCCAGTGCCCGCCACGGTTGGTCCCGCTCGTACCACTCCACGTGTCCCCGCGTGCCCCAGAACGTCTTGGCCGACTCCGGCTCGGCCGCCGGCAGCTCGCCCGGTGGCACGATCTTGAACCCCTGCGCCGCCAACTCCTCCGGGCTGCCCGGCAGCCGAGGGAACAGCAGATCGTCGGCCTTCTGCAGCGCGTTCCAGCGGTACCACTGGACCCGCTCGGTCAAAAAGCGCAGGTTCTCGCCCAGCACCAGGGCCTTGTGCTCATCGGGCACGTCGAGTCGCGCGATCGTCGCTCGTGCGGCCGCGGGGTCGACGGCGGGACTGTCCGAGCCGAACAGGACCTGATGCGGGCACCTCTCGATAGCCCGCCGCAGATACGGCTCGAACCACACGCAGCTCGTGACCAGGTACAGTTGGCGGTGCCGCGACAGCATCTCGATCGCCGTCTTGTAGCGAAGGCGGTCAAGGGGGTACCCTCCGAAATGGCTGAGCAGCACGGGGAAGCCGTATCGGCCCAACACGTTGGCCTCCAGCCAGTCCAACTGTTCCGGCCGACTCACGTGCCACAAGGTGAGCAGTTGACGCCGCTCGACCCAATCCAGCACGCGCTGTGAGGGTGGCTCGTCCGTGCCCAGATGGATCTTCAGCCCGTACAGCAGCCCCTCCTGCCAGAGCAGTTCCATCTGGCGGAACTCGAAGTCCTCATCCGGGCTCCGAGCGATGTTCCCCGGCCGCGGCCGATACAGCGGGTATATCCGGGCCGCCGACCGCCGCGCCAGCTCGCACACCTGGTCGTACGTGTTCATCAGCCGGCCGCGGCCGTTGGACGTGAACAGCGCCCGCCCGACCCCCTGCTGTTCGAGTCGCCGCACGACGGCCTCGGTCGGCAGATCGGGCAGCAACGAGTCGTCGGGCCGCCGGTAGCCGCGCGGGTCCAGAACGATCGAATCGTCGCGGAGCTTCCCTTCGCACCCGGACTCGATGTTGGCCTCAGCCCAGTTCGCTTCTTCAACCCATTGCCGTGAGGGCGCCGCCCGGGCTGAGATGGTCAGCCCCGACAACCTGAGTCGCCCGCGGCCCGAAAACCGCAGCGCCACGCACCAGCTATCGCACCCGCTCTGCGTCCGCCACCGGATTTCCAGGGGCCCCGGCTTCAACGTAACCACCTGGTGGCTGAGCCGATGCTCGCCTTCGTACTCGATGACCCACAACTGCACCTTGCCTTCGCCGGCTTCGACGTCTGCCGACAACACGTGTTCGGTCGCGGGCGAAAGAACAAAGGGGTACTGCTTGGGCGGTCGAGAGAAGTTGGTGTGTCCTCCCGAACTCAAATACGTCTTCATCTCCGGTGGAACGTCGAACTCGAAGCTCCCATCC
>JACQVT010000787.1 GCA_016209665.1 Planctomycetota bacterium
AGCCCGTGGAGGGCACGGTCCGGTTCATCCGGCACGACCTGAGCCAACCGTTGCCACTGCCGACGGCGGCGTTTGACCGTGTGTTGTGCTGCCTGGTGCTGGACCACATCAAGGACGTGCAGTCACTGTTCGCCGAGATGAAGCGCATCCTCAGGCCGGCCGGCCACGCGGTGATCTCGGTCATGCACCCGGCCATGATGCTGCGCGGCGTGCAGGCAAGGTTCATCGATCCGCATACGGGCCTGGAGACGCGACCCGAGAGCTGCCCGAATCTGGTCTCGGACTACGTGATGGGCGCCATCCGGGCGGGACTCCGAATCCGGCATCTCAGCGAGCACACCGTCGACGCCTCGCTCGCCGCTCGCTCGCCCCGGGCAGCCAAGTATCTCGACTGGCCGATCCTGCTGGTCATGTGCGTGCGGCCGGAGGGTGACTCCACCACCGCATGATGCGGATGGCCGACGAATTCCGTCCGGGGCGGATGTGGCGACAGGCGCCACCGGACGTCCGGCAAGGGCACCGGACGCGAGATCCGCGCACGACGGTGAACTCACTGCCCGGGAACCGACACCCGCCGGACGCGCTGGCCGATGAGGCAGGTGATTTCATACGTGATGGTGCCCAACTTGCGGGCGATCGCCTCGACGCTGTTGGGGGCGGCGGGGTCGTCGTCGATGACGACCACCGGATCGCCCGGCCGAACATCACCCGCGGCGGTCAGGTCGAGGATCGTCTGGTCCATGCTCACCCGCCCCACCACCGGTACGGACCGCGGCGTCCGGCCCCGCACCGCTGGCAGGGTCATCGCCGCGTCGTTGCTCAGCAGGCGGCGGTAGCCGTCGGCGTAGCCGATCGGCACGACGCCCAGGACGCTCGGCCGGCTCGTCGTGACCGTACCCCCGTAACCCACCCGGTGCCCCGCCGGCACTCGCCGCACCGCCGCCAGCGCGGCGACTACGCGCATCGCGGGCACCAGCTCCGCCGGCCGCTCGCCGGCCGGCCCATCCCAGTAGCCGTACAGGCATATCCCCGGCCGCACCACGTCGAAGCCGCGGCACGCCTCCGGCAGCCGGAAAATCGCCGCCGAGTTCGCGGCATGAAACGCCCGTACCGGCACCTGGCGGCGCTGCAACTCGTCGCGCAAGGCGATGAATCGACTTAGTTGTTCGCGCGCGAAGGTCAGGTCCGCCTCGTCGGCGGTGGCGAAGTGCGTGTATACCCCCTCGACGATCAAAGTCGAGCAGTGTGCGAGGTCGGCGATCGTCTCGACGGCTTCCTCGCACGACACGCCCATGCGGCCCATGCCGGTATCGACCTTGACCTCGACGTGGGCCGCGCGGTGCAGCCGGGCCGCCTCCTCGGCCAACGTGCGAGCCTCCTCCGCGCTCGACACTGTCACCCAAACGTCACCGGCCGCCGCCTGCCGGCACCGCTCGCGCACCTCACGCTCGCTCGCCCCCGCCAGCGGTGCCCCGAAACACAGGATCGGCCGATGCCATCCCAGCTCCCGGACATTCGTCGCTTCGTCCAGGTTCGCCACCGCCACCTGCTCGACGCCCGCCTCGGCCAGCACCGGCAGCACCACGCCAAGCCCATGCCCGTAGGCGTCCGCCTTGACCGCCGCACAGACGGGGATCCCCTCACCGGTCCGGCCCCGGATGGCCAGTAGGTTCCGCCGAATCGCCTCGGCACCGATCTGGGCCACGGTCGTCCCAAGCATCCCGGCGACTATAGGCGGCGCCTTGGGCCGGTCAAGCCGCTTTGGGGGGCGGGCATCCTTGCCCGCCTTTGTTGTCGCCTCCGTCGAAGAAGGGGAAGGCGGGCAGGGATGCCCGCCCCCCAAGGATGGCCAGCATCGCACGATAATCGATCGCGGCACACACCGGCGCCACGCCGCCGGTTTGCCTGCACGACCGCAGCGGATATCATGGAGGGGCGTTACCGTCGCCGCTGGCGTTCAGTGCCGGCGGGATTGCAGCCTTCTGGAGTCACATGCACAAGCACCTTGACCTTCCCGCCGCGTTCGTTGAATTGGGTATCGCTCCGCCGTTCCTGATCGCCCTCAAGAAGATGGGCTTCGTCGAGCCGTCCGACGTCCAGCGGCAGGTGATCCCGATCGCCCTTGAGGGCAAGGACGTGTTGGCCCAGGCCCGCACGGGCACGGGGAAGACGGCCGCCTTCGGCCTGCCCATCCTCCAGATGATCCGCCTCGAAGCGCCGCTCCAGGCCCTCATCCTCGTGCCTACCCGCGAACTCGCCGTCCAGGTGGCGGCGGAGCTGCGGCGGCTGGCCGGCGACGTGCCGCTACACGTCGTGCCCGTTTACGGCGGACAGAAGATCAGCCACCAGGCCCATCTGCTCGGCCGCAAGCCCCACGTCGTCGTCGGCACCCCCGGCCGCGTGATGGACCTGCTCGGCCGCCGCCTGCTCAATTTCGGACACATCCGCTTCGTCGTGCTGGACGAAGTCGACCGCATGTTGGACATCGGCTTCCGTGATGACATCCGCAAGATTCTGTCGCAGGTCACCAGCGCCCACCAGACCATCTTTGCCTCCGCGACCATCACCGACGAGATCAAGAACCTCGCCATGCGCTACACGGAGGCCCCAATCGAGGTCAACGTCTCTCGCGATCTGCTCACCGTCGAGGAAGTGGCCCAGACGTACGTCACGGTCGACCCTTGGGACAAGTTCGATGCCCTCACCCGGCTGCTGAAAGCCGAGAACCCGCACTTGGCGATCGTGTTCTGCAACACCAAGCACGCGACCCGCCGCCTGGCCAAGCGGCTGCACGGGATCGGCCTGAACGTCAAGGAGATCCACGGCGACCTGGTCCAGGAAAAGCGCGAGCGGGTGATGGACCGCTTCCGCAAGCACAAGGTGCAGGTCCTCGTCGCCACCGACTTGGCCGCTCGCGGCATCGACGTCCACGGCATCAGCCACATCATCAACTACGACGTGCCCGACGACCCGCACGTGTACGTCCACCGCATCGGCCGCACCGCCCGCATGGGCTCCTTCGGCAAGGCCATCATGCTCGTCACCCGCGAGC
>JACQVT010000811.1 GCA_016209665.1 Planctomycetota bacterium
CTGCTGCACCGCGAGGGCCTGTGGCCGGAGGCGGTTCGGCAGATCGGGGCGGACCGCTGAGGGTCGTTTGAGGACCGAGACGGTGTTGAAGAAAGCAGTCAAGGCATTCGCGATCTTCGCCTTGGTCGGCGTGGCCTACCTGGCCTACCAATGGCAGGACACGACGCCGACGTGGGCTCGCCGGTCCGCAGCCCCGCCGGACGTGCGGCTCCTGCGCTCTTCCACGACGGCGCCGGGCAGTCAACCGGCGGGGATGAACATCAACGGCAACATCGTCTCGCCGGGCCAGGCCCCGATCATAAGGGTCATCGACCCCGAGACCGGCGAATCGAAGTACCTGTTCCAGGCAACGAGTTGGGCCCCGCTGAGCGAGACCACGTTTCACCTGACCCAGCCGACGGCGCGAGTGCTGTTGCCGGGAGGGCAGCTCGCCTACGTTCGTGCCGACGAGGGCGAGATCGTCCTCCAGCGAGACGCGAAGGGCAACTACAACCCGCGGCGAGGCCAGTTGAGCGGGCACGTGCAGTTGCTGATCGACCGAACCAAGCCGGAATGGCGCAAGCAGAACCCCGAACGGGTCGATCCACAGGAGCACGCGGACGCGGTGTACAAGATCTGGATGGACGACGTGGCGTTCGATCTGGATCTGGCCCGCCTGGAAACCGACGGTCCGATCCTCGTGCAGAGCACGGACGCGACCGTGGAGGGCCGCGGCCTGACGCTGATCTGGAACGAGGTCAACCGGCGGATCAAGCTGCTCCGCATTAACGAGGGCAAGCGGGCGTCGATGCGGGTCAAGAGCCTGGTGCAGATCGGCATCGCCCGCGAGGAGCAGGCGGCGAGCCCGGGCGCGCCGCCCGACGCGCCGGGACCGGGCGAAGCGTCGCCCTCGCCGCCTGGGCGGCCGACGGCCACGCCGCGGCAGCGACCGCCGGTGCCTCCGCCGGGGGCCGACCCGAGGCCGTCGCGGATCACGCTGACCGAGTTGGAGGACGAGGATGAAGCCGACAAGCCCGACCGCGTCGACACCTACCACATCGTGTTCAAGGATGGCATCGTGGCCGAGCAGCGGCAGGGTCTGCGGGTGGTGGGCAGTCTGAAGGCCGACATGTTGGAACTGCTGCGGGACTTCGGCTCGCAGGAGCGGTCGGCGGTGGAGCATGCTGAGGCGGCCAGCCGGCCGAGCGATCACGAGGCGGGCAGCCGAACGGGCGAAGACATGCCGCAGACGGCGCCGGCCGACAGCGGCGGACTGGTCAGGAAGGATTCCACCCTCGAACTGCGATGGTCGGGCGAGCTGGTGGTAACGCCGGTTGCCCCGGTCGAAACCCAGCCGGCCGAGCGGCCCGACCGGTTCCACGTCGTAGCCACGGGCGACCCCGTCCGAATCCACGACCGCGAGACGGGCGACGCCGTCTGCCGCAAGCTGGAGTACCACGACGAGACCCAGCAGATCTGGCTGACCGGCACGGCGGAAGAGTTCGTGTCGCTTCAGGCGGACGCTCGCCGACAAATCGCGGGCGAGCGGGTGTTCCTGGATCGTCGCCGCGGCCTGGCCCGCGTCGAGGGCGCCGGGCGAATGACCGACAACCGGGCCGATAAGGACCAGGACGACTGGCCGGAGTGTATCCGCGAGGCGCTCCGTCAGTCGGCCGGGGCGACGGCGGCATCCCATCGCCGCAGCAGTGAGCCGGACGACTCGGTGCTGGTCACCTGGAAGCGCGGCGTGGAGATTCATTTCGGGTTGCACCGGGTCCGTCAACCGGACCCGGCCGGCGGACCGCCCGTCGCTAAAACGAAGGAGTACCTGAAGACCGCCACGTTCGAGGGAAGCGTGTCGTTCCGTCAGCCCGGCCAGGGGATGGAAGCGGAGCGCATCGACATCGCGTTTACCGAGCCCCCCGCCGACGAGGATGCGGCGACCGAGGGCCGGGAGCGGCGGGACCGTTCCGTCGCCGCCGATGCCATCCGGGCCGAGGGCAACGTCCACATGCTCAGCGACCAGAGCACGATCACCTGTGATCGGCTGGACGTGGAAATGACGACCAACGACGTCGGTGACAACGTGCCGCGAACAGCCCGGGCCTATGGCCGGGTGACGGCCCGCCAGGGCAAGCAGGAGATCAGCTCGACCGACGGCATGGTCGTGACGCTGGACTCGATCCCCAAGCCGATCGATTCGGCCGAGCGGGCCCGCTACGAGGCGGCGGCGCGGAGCTGCGGCTACACGCCCGAGTCCAGCGAGTGGAAGACCATGGAGGCCAGGCTGGCTGAGCGGCGAGATACGATCCTGCGCACGTTGCTCGCCCGGGGCGACGTGATCGTGCTGGACCCGGACCAGGAGGTCGACGTGGGGGCCGCCACGTTGGAGTGCTCGTTCGACGACCGGCAGCAGATCGTGCGGGCCCTGGTCATGGGCAGCGAGCAGGTGCCGGCCCACGTGTCGATGAGCGATCTGTACGTCCGCGGCCCGCAGGTCAACTTCAACGTGGCCGAGCAGACGGCCGACGTGCCGGGCGAGGGTATCCTGCGGTTCTACACCAAGCAGGACCTGTCGGGCGGACAGGTGGACGAGCCGGTACCCGTGGTGGTCACGTGGAAGAACAGCATGTCGTTCCGCGGCCGGACGAACATCGGCCTGTTCAGCGGCTCGGTCCGGGCGGTCTCGCAGAACACGGTGCTCGACTGCCGCGAGTTGAACCTGCGGTTCGAGAACTTGCCGCCCGCCCCGCCGCCGGCGAGTCGACCGTCGGCCGAGGACCCGCGTTGGATCGCCGGCAAAGTGATCGACCTGCTGGCCGACCGAGACGACGGCATACCCCCGGCCAGCGCGACGGGCATCTCGCGCGATCTTCGCAAGCGACTCACCTATGTGCAGGCGGTCGGCGATTGTGTTATCGCCTCCAGCGAGTACGAGAAGCCGGCGTTGCGGTACGGCCCGTTCTCGTCCCTCATGGCGAGCCTCATGCCGGACCTCGTCAAGCAGCGACGACCGGAGCCGCCCGCGCCGCAAGATCAGCGGCTGCTGAGTTTCGTTCGGATCGCCGGGCCTCGGGTGAGCATCGACCTGGTCAACGAACACATGGTGGTCGAGGGGGCGGGCAACCTGCTGGTGCTGGACTACCGGCTGCCGAAGGCCTCGTCAACGCCGCGGCCGGCCGCCGGCGATACCCTTGGCACGGTGCTGGGCTCGCTGCAGAGCGAGGGGCCCAGCCAGACCGTGTTCACGTGGCAGAACTCGATGTCGTACCTCAACCGGCGGAACGTGGCCGTGTTCGACAACCAGGTGGTCATGAAGCACGCGGCCGGCTCGGAAATGGCCATGCCCGACCAGGTGGCGGCAGCGATGAAAATCGACCCGAGGAAGCTGGCGTCGGCGAAGGGTCGGCGGGCCGAGCTGACCTGCGAGAACCTATTGGCGGAGTTCACGCGCAACCGGGATGGAGTCGGGCAGCCAACCTCCTCGTTGTCGTCGGCCACCGACCTCAAGATGTTCCAGGCCAGCCAGCGGGTCCGCATGCAGGAAAACCTGCGGGCGGTGGAGGGCGAGCTGATCGCCTACGACAGCGACAGCGGGCTGGTTCACGTCAAGGGCTCGCCGCAACTTCCCGCCTGGGGTGCCGAGTTGGACGAGTTCGGCGGCCTGCGAGCGTCCTGGAAGGGACAGGAACTGGAATGGAACCTCCGAATGGGCGTGATCCGGGTCACGGGGGCCAGCATCCTGACGCCCGGCCCATGACGCCGAGCGGGCCGCCGTCGTGCACCAGTAAGGTTTTCCGTGCCGCCCACGTGGGGGTCGTTCCAGGGCATGTCAGCTTTTGATGAATCGCCACCCATAGTGCCAGGGGGGTAGGTCCAACGGGCCGCCGTCTCGGTGGAGGCGGCCGGTGTCCTCCGCCCAGGCCACGATCCGCTCGGGGCGAGGGCGAATGTCCAGGCTGGGGCCGCGAGGGGTTCGGGCATCGTAGCGCCAGTGGATCGCGTGGACCGCGCCGCCAACGCGGACGACCCGCGCGGCTTCGTTCAACAACCCCATCGGCTCCTCGCCGTGCAGAATGTTGAACAGCAGGCAGGCATCCCGTGACTCCGCCGACAGGCCGAATCCGTCGGTCAGAACGTCCCGCTCATGGTAACGAATGTTGCCCACCGCGGCTTTTGAGGCACGCTGACGGGTTCGCTCGATCATCGCGGGCTCGATGTCGAACGTATCGAGAACACCGGAAATCCGCCTGGCCACGGGGATCGTGAACGTGCCATATCCGCAGCCCATCTCGATGAGGTCATGCAGCCGGTTGTCGATCCCCAGGCGGTCGAGAATCAGATCGACGTCAAAGAGCGTCTCCCAGTAACTCTCCTCAGGCATCCCGCTTTCCCGGAGTTTCATGACATCCTCGCAAAGTGCGGAAAACCGGCCGCATCGGTCAGAGCGACGGAGCCGACGTGAAGTAGCTTCCGATCCGTCTGGGTGATGATGGGTCCAAGTCTCACAACCTCACTCCGCGGTACGATCCTGGGCCGCCTCGAGCTTCCATCCATCCTGAGCCTTCGAGAGCCATCCTCGCGCGACGAGGCCCACGAGTCGTAGCGAGTCGACACTGCCGTCGGCCTGCCCTTTCTCGAAATCACCTTCGATGCGAGCCATCTGGTTGGTGATGTGAGCGAAGCAGACCACGGGTCGCTGCCGGGCCTCGGCGAATGCGTACAACGACGCCGCTTCCATCTCCACGGCAAGAATCCCCTGCGCCTCCGCGAAGGCGATTGCCTGCTGCGTCTCGCGGAATGGCGCGTCCGTGGTCCAGGAAGCACCGCGCTCCAGAGCCAGCGAAGGATCGGCGAGGAGATGGTGCAGCGGTTCGAGAAGCCGCTCGGGCAGATGCGCGAACCGGCTCGGCGGCAGATAGTGATAGCTCGTGCCCTCATCTCGCAGCGCCCGGTCGATCAGCACGTGGTAGGGTGGCTTGCGAATCGGGACAATCTGGCCCGCGGACGTCATGCTGATGAGCAGCCGGCATCCTGACGCGAACAGTTCTTCGGCCAGGAGCACGGCAAACGAGCCGCCGACGGCACAACCGATGATCCCCAGCGGGGTGCCGTCCTGCATGAAGTCATAAAGATCGGTGTGATAGCAGGCCCAGCCAGGATGGCGTCTGGCTTTCCCCGAGCGAAGAA
>JACQVT010000812.1 GCA_016209665.1 Planctomycetota bacterium
GACGGGCACGGCGTCGGTCAACAACGGCATCCCCGCCGGCGGGATGGTCCTGTCGGCCACGGGCACACCGGTCGCCACCCTGACCGGCAAGGCCGCCGTCGGAAATCGGCTCCGCATCCGGTTCGCGACGACCACCGTCAGCTACAACAACGCCGACATGGCCATCACCGGCACCGGCTGGCTGCTCAAAAACGGTCTACCCAACACCAGCAACTGGGCCGGCTACACGTTCAACAGCGAACGGCATCCGCGGACCGTCCTCGCGTGGAACGCCACGCACCTGTTCCTGTTCGTGTGCGACGGCCGCTGCTACGGCATCGTCGGCATGACCTTCCACACGAGTTCTTCACCACCAACAGCAACATCCACGGCACGCGGGCGGACAACTTCAGCTTCACGGTGCTCAACGTACTTCCCGGCCAGGCGACCGACCCCGATCCGGCCCACCTGGCCACCGGCGTTGGCCTCGACGCCGATCTAAGCTGGTCGCCCGGGGTGCTCGCCACCTCCCACCGCGTGCACTTCGGCCCGTCCAGCCCGCCCGAGTTCAAGATCGCTCAGGCGGCGACCACCTACGATCCCGGCCCGCTACGGCTCGGCACCACCTGCTACTGGCGGATCGACGAGGCCGGCCAATGGGACACGACCACCGGCAATGAGTGGAGCTTCACCACCGCGCGATACCGGGGCGACGTCAATGACGACGGCCGCGTCGACCAGGAGGGCTTCGGCCTGCTCCAGGCCTGCCTCAGCGGCCAGGGGGTCCCCCAGAGCGATCCGGCCTGCGTCCGAGCCAACCTGGACGATGACAACGACGTGGATCAGGACGACCTGACCATCTTTCTCCAATGCACCAGCGGCCCCGCCGCCAGCCCTCCCCTCGCCTGCCTCTTCTGATAATTGTGGCACAACCGTCCCCGTTCGGTCTGAGCACTCAGGGTCGAGGACCGGTTGTGTGTCCGGGACTCAGGTCCCCAGCCGAGGGCGGCTGGGCCACAGGCATCTCCGGAATCCTCGCCGCCCCCTACAAGGCAATGTCGCCTTGGCGGTCGCTTGCAAGCCCGGCGGGACGCCTGTATAGTACCGGGCTAGGAAACATGAGAGGGTACGGAAATGGTTAGGTCCGGCGGGTGGCCGGACCCCGTCACGGCGACGGGTCAATGGTGGCGAGGCTGGCTGGAAAGGCTGTCATGGCGCTGGTAGCGGAACGCAAGTCGCAGTTGATCGATGAGTATCGTCAGAACGACAAGGATACGGGTTCGCCCGAGATCCAGATCGCCCTGCTCACCGAGCGCATCAACCAGTTGACCGAGCACCTCAAGACCCACAAGAAGGACCAGGCCTCGCGGCGCGGGTTACTCAAGATGGTCGGACAGCGGTCCAGCCTGCTGAAATACCTCACCCGCCTGGATCGGGATCGGTATCTGAAGATCATCCAGAAGCTGGGCCTGCGGAAGTAACCCGGCGGGCGCGGCCCGCGGGGACGGCAGGGCCCGGCGGGTCGTGGTCCGGCCCCGCGCCGCCGTACCAGGGCGGCCTGCAACGCATGACCGACGGCAGCTTCTCCCCCGTAAAGTCGCAAATCCCCTCTCCTGTCTTCCACGCGGATTTGATCGTCTGCCCCTGCGGCGATCATTGCGTCCCGCCGGCGCCGTCTCACGGCCGCCGGTGCGACCCGCGCAACCCACGGGCAGGGCAGGCACGAGAACAGGGATCACCTGGCTCTTAGTTGTTGAGGCTCAAGACTGATGGAAACGATGAAGGTACAGATGGAAGTGGGCGGCCGCACGCTGACTCTCGAGACGGGCAAGATCGCCAAGCAGGCCGACGGAGCGGTGGTGGCACGCTACGGCGACTGCGTGGTGCTGGGGGCGGCCGTGCGGGCCAACCCGCGGGAAGGGATCGACTTCTTCCCGCTGACCGTGGACTACCGCGAGAAGGCCTACGCGGCCGGCAAGTTCCCCGGCGGCTTCTTCAAGCGCGAGGGCCGGCCCACCAGCAAGGAAATCCTCACCATGCGGATGATCGACCGCCCCATCCGCCCCCTGTTCCCCAAGGGTTTCAACGACGAGATCCAGATCCAGGTATTCGTCCTGGCCGCCGACCCCACCCTCGATTCCGATATTACGTCGATCGTGGCCGGGGCGGCCGCCCTGTCACTCAGCTCCGCCCCGTTCGAGGGGCCGATCGCCGCGGTGCGGGTCGGGCGGGTGGACGGCGAGTTCATCATCAACCCCACCTACGAGCAGCTCGAGAACTCCGAGTTCGACATGATCCTGGCCGGGCACGCCGACGGCGTCAACATGATCGAGGTCGGTGCCCTGGAGGTGCCCGAGCAGGTGATGGCCGACGCCATCGCCTTCGGCTTCCAGACCGTCAAGCAGATCTGCCGCGGGATTGCCGACCTGCGCGAGAAGGCCGGCAAACCCCGCACCTGGACGCCGCCAGAACCCAAGGAAGACCTGCACGCGAAGGTGCGCGAGCTGGCCTACCAGGAGTGCCGGACCCGCCGCCAGATTCCCGGCAAGCTCGAACGCCAGACGGCCATGAAGGAGTTGTACGACGGCATCATCGAGAAGCTGTGCCCCGAGGGCGCTGAGGACTGCCCCTACGAGAAGAACGAGGTCTTCGACGCCATCCACGAGATCGAAGAAGAGGTCTTCAACAAGCTGATCCTCGATTCCAACAAGCGGTCCGACGGCCGCGGTCCGACGGATCTTCGGAACATCGACTCGGAGGTCTCCATCCTGCCGCGCACGCACGGCTCCGCCCTGTTCACCCGCGGCGAGACGCAGGCTCTGGTGGTGACCACCCTGGGCACCGCCCGCGACGAGCAGATCATCGACGGGCTGGCCGAGGAGTACAGCAAAAAATTTATGCTGCACTACAATTTCCCGCCGTTCAGCGTCGGCGAGGCCAGACGGATCATGGGCCCCGGCCGACGGGAAATCGGCCATGGCGCCCTGGCGGAGCGGTCGCTGGAGGGGGTCTTGCCCTCGGCGGAGGATTTCCCGTACACCATCCGCGTGGTCAGCGAGATCACCGAGTCCAACGGGTCCAGCTCGATGGCCTCGGTCTGCGGCGGAACCCTGGCCCTGATGGATGCGGGTGTGCCCATAACTCAGCCGGTGGCGGGCATTTCCATCGGCGGCGTCCACGACGACCACAAGCGGATCCTCCTGACCGACATCATCGGGGAGGAAGACCACTTCGGCGACATGGACTTCAAGGTCGCCGGCACCCAGCGCGGGATCACCGGCATTCAGCTCGACTTGAAGGAGCGATCCATCGACCAGGACACCATCGTCAAGGTGCTGGAGCAGGCCCGCCAAGCCCGGATCGAAATCCTCAAGAAGATGCTGACCACACTAAAAAGGCCTCGACCGGACATTAGCCCCTATGCGCCGCGTATCATCACGATTAAGATAAACCCGGAGAAAATCGGGGCGGTCATTGGCCCGGGCGGCAAGGGCATCCGCAGGATCGAGGCCGAGACCGGCGCGACCATCGACATCGCCGACGACGGCACGATCACCATCGGGTGTCTCGGCATCGAAGGAGCCAAGGCGGCTCGCGGTCTGATCGAGATGATCACCGAAGGCCCGAAGGTCGGGAACATTTACGAGGGCCGCGTCTGCAGCATCAAGGACTTCGGTGCCTTCGTGGAGATCGCCCCCGGACAGGACGGCTTGTGCCACATCAGCGAGCTGTCCAACGGATATGTGAAGAACGTGAGCGACGTGGTGAAGGTCGGCGACATGATTCGGGTCAAGGTGATCCTGATCGACGACCAGGGCCGCGTGAAGCTGAGCCGCAAGGCCGTCCTGATCGAGGAAGAACAGGGCGCCAAGAAAAAGTGAGCGGTCAGTCGACGGCTGACAGGTGTCGCTCGCGGCAGGTGCGATTGGGCGGAAGCAATACGTGCCGACGGTCACACGACGTGGCCGGCGGCACGATCAGGGCGTCAGCCGGATGAGACGTCACGTCTAAGTGAATTCGTTCGATGGACGTTCGCAACCCGGGCCGGGCTGACGCCCCATTACGTGCGGCGTTCGCGCGGAGCTTGGGCGCGCGGGCCGTCGAGACCCAGGCCGGGTTGAGAACGTTCGCAGTATCGCGCCCGGTGCTGTCGTGCCCCGCACGCCAGCACCCCCCGGCGCCGGAGGCGAGTACCATGGTCACCGGCACGGTCAAATGGTTCGACAGCAAGAAAGGATTCGGGTTCATCACCAAGGAAGGGACGCAGGGCGACATCTTCGTCCACTACACCAGCATCGAGGGGGAGGGATTCCGCAGCCTCAAGGACGGGGAAGCGGTCGAGTTCGACCTCGTCGAGTCCGACAAGGGGCTGCAAGCGCAGCACGTCCGGCGGTGCAGCCCACAGCCGGTCGGACGCAAGTGACGCGGCGCAGCCGACGGCTGCCCGCTTCATCCAGGTTCGCCTGCAACGCCCCCCGACGGCGGGCCCCGCGGTCAAGGCTGGGCTTGGCGGACGTGTTGGCTGGGGCATTGCCTCACGGGAACGTGGGTGTGATCGAGGCGTTCGGCCCCGGCCGACCCGCACCTCGTGGGTCCGGCAATTCTTTCGGGCGTCGCTCATTCCTCGAAGGTCAGTGCGCCGGGGTTGGCCGCGACCCGATGGGCCGTTGCGGCGCGACGCCCGTCTCAGCCGCTACGGCGGATACACTCCGGGCAGATTCCGATGCGCGGATGGGTTCGCTGGGGCCGGAACGTGGTTGAATTTGGGTTAGGTGTTGCCCTTCTGGGAGGGCCAGCCGGGAAGGCGTGGGACGTCAGCTCTGTGTTCACAATGAGCTGTCGCGCGGCAGGGGCGGGGCGGTTTGACTTCGTTCCGCAAAATGCACTTTTTCTCCGTTCGGGCCCTCCGGTCTGAGCGGCGACGGACGCGCGTATGCGATTCTCAAAGACCTCGATGTATCAACATCACGGGCGCCCCGGCGGGGACGC
>JACQVT010000792.1 GCA_016209665.1 Planctomycetota bacterium
AAAGGGCTGGACGCGGGGACGGCGTTCGAGATCCTGTCGATCGACATCGCCGACGTGGACGTCGGCACCAACCTGGGGGCCCAGTTGCAGGCCGACCAGGCCGAGGCTGACAAGCGCCGCTTTCAGGCCGAGGCCGAAAAGCGGGCGGCGATGGCCCGGGCCCGCGAGGCGGAGATGGCGGCCACGGTCGTCGAGAACCAGGCCAAGGTCGTCGAGGCCGAGGCGACCATCCCGCTGGCGATCGCCGAGGCGTTTCGCAGCGGCAACCTGGGGATCATGGACTTCTACCGTCTGAAGAACATCCAGGCGGACACGACCATGCGCGACGCCATCGGCGGCAAGGGGTCGGCGAGCGACGCGAAGAAGAGTTGACGTCCCGGTCAGGGGCCGGCCTCGCTCCGGGTTCGTCGCGGCACGAATTTCCTCGCCGGCTCGGGAGCGGGAAGGATCGTGTGGGTGGAGTGAATCATGTGGTATCAGGCGCTCATCCTGGCCCAGTCCGGCGATGAACTGATCTACATCATTGCGGTGTTCGTGTTGGTTGGGCTGAGCTTCGGCGCGAACTGGCTCAAGGCAAAGATGGCGGAGTTGAAGCGGCCGCAAGGGCCGGCGGGGCGCCCCAAGTATCGTCCGCCGGTGCCGCCGACGCGCCGCCCGCCCATCCCGCCGCTGCGGGAAGCGGACGAGCGGCCCGGCCGGGCGAGATCCTCGTTTCCGCCGGCCGTTCCGCGGCCCACGATGTCCCGGCCGCAGCCGCCGGCCCGGCCGCCGGTTGCGGCTCCGCAGGCACGGCGCGGCGACCGCCCCAGCCCCGAACGCCCCGGGCCGCCGGCCGGCGGACGGGTCGGCCGTCCCATCGGCGAACGGACACTGGAAGAGCGCGGGACGGTCATCCGTGGCGAATCGCCGCCGCCTATGGTGCCCGGAGCCCCCACGATCGAGGAGGAACCGGCCTGGCGGCTGCTGGTCCCCCGCGAGTCGGCTGCTCCCGAGACGCTGAGGTCGCCGCCCGCGGTGCCCGCGCCCGCCGCCAGGGATGACGCCAACACCTCCGGATCCCCTCTGACCACGCTGGCCGGCGGGATCGAGTCACTGGCCGGAAGTACGCCGGCCAAGGCGGGCTTTGCTCGCCGGGCTGCCTCCAGGGGCGGCCGGCGGAGCGCTGAGACGCCGTCGCTCCGCGGCCTCAGCGTGGCCGATCTCCAGCGGGCCCTGATCCTCAAGGAGATGCTCGATCCGCCGCTGGCACTGCGGGACGTGTGACCCAGGGCTTTACGGCTCTTCCTCCGCGTTCTCCTCATCGACAGGACGAGCATCCACGTCGACAAAGTCATCGTCACCTTCCCCCGCGGCGCCGGGCGGGCCGAAGTGCATGACGGTGAACCGGTTGCGGAACCGCCGTTTCAGCCGCTCGCGGATCAGCCTGCGGAATAGGGGGACCAGCAGCAACAAGCCGATGACGTCGGAGATGAGGCCGGGCGTGATGAGCAAGGCGCCGGCGATGAGGATCAGCAGGGCGTCGATCAGGGGATCGCCCGGCAGGCGGCCCTCGCCGAGTTCCCGCTGAATGCGGGAATACGTTTTGAGCCCCTCGCGCTTTGCCAGACCGGCACCGACCAGGGCGGGCAGGAGGATCAGCAGCAGGGTGGCCCCGACGCCGGCGGACTGGCCGATGCGGATGAGCAGGGCCAGCTCGACGATCGGCCACAGGATGAACAGGACGACGAGAGGAAGCATGGGAAAAGCTATCGGCTGTCAGCTACCGACTATCAGCTATCAGCCATCAGCCATCGGTTGTCAGCTTTCAGCCGCGGGCGAACCGTCGCTTGCGCTCCGGGCTCTGATTGCTGCCCCTCAACGGCGGGCGACGCCCCGGCTACACCTGGCTCGGCACGACGAACGGGCCGCGGTAGTCGCGGGTCAGCAGGGCGTTGGCCTCGCGGTCGTTCCTGAACCGCTCGGTCTTGGGATCGAAGTTGAGTGTGCGGCCGGTGCGGAACGCGATGTTCGCCAAGTGGCACAGGGCGGAGGAGTAGTATCCCTCCTCGATGTCCGCGTGCAGGTCCTCGATTTTCCCGCTGCGGACGGCCACGTGGAAGTTGGCGATGTGGTCGACGCTCGGTCCCTTACACTCCGGGCCTGGTTCCTTCTTCTCGAGCATGATCTCGACCGGGCCGTCGGTGCCGCGGATGGCCATGACGCCCTTGGAGCCGTAGAAGAGGTTGCCCACCGTGCAGCCCCACTCGTCGTTGGTCTGTCGGCCGCGGACCTCGAACACCAGCAGGGTGCCGTCCTCGTACTGCATCGTGGCGATCTGTGTGTTGGGGGTGACGCCCTGGTCCTGGTAGGTGTAGCGGCCGCCCATGCTGGCGACCTTGACGGGCAGCGTGCGGCCAAGGCCCCAGCGGGCGATGTCCATCTGGTGGACGCCCTGGTTGCCGATGTCCCCGTTGCCGTATTCCCAGTTCCAGTGCCAATTGTAATGGAACCGATTCTTGTTGAACGGTTGGACGTGGGCCGGCCCGGTCCACAGGTCGTAGTGCACGCCGGCGGGGGCCTGGGCTTCGTCCTGCTCGAATCCGATCGAGCCTCGGCCCTTGAAGCACAACGCGCGTGCCATATGAACTTCACCGATCACGCCCTCGCGGAGCATCTCCATGGCCCGGCGGACATCCCCGGCGGAGCGGGCCTGCGTGCCGTGCTGGACGATGCGGTTGTACTTGCGGGCGGCCTCGACCTGTTTGCGGCCCTCGAAGACGTTGTGGCAGCAGGGCTTCTCGACGTAGACGTCCTTGCCGGTCTGGCAGGCCCAGATCGCGGCCAGGGCGTGCCAGTGGTTGGGGGTGGCGATGGAGACGGCGTCCACTCCCTTGTCGTCCATCACGCGGCGGAGGTCGTACTCGGTCTTGGGCGTCGGATTGCCTGCCGCCTCAACGACCTTGATCTGGCCGGCGTAGAGGCTCTCATCCACGTCGCACAGCGTGACCACGCGGACGTTCTTCGCCTTGGCGTGGCGCGAGACGTGGCCTTTGCCCTGGCCGTTGAACCCGATGCAGGCCACGCGGATTTCCTCGTTGGGCCCGCGCCGAGGCGGCGGCACGGTTGCCGTCGGACGCCATCCGCCGGCGGTCCGGTCCTGCGTGGCGGCGCAGCCCGCCACGGCCGCGGCACCGGCGGTGAAGGATGATTTCAAAAACCTGCGACGGTCAATCTTCGACATGGCTGCCTCCCAATGTTGGCCACGCTTGACGTTATCGGCGGGCGAGGCCGACGGCCCCGTCAGCGGTTCTGCTGCTTCTTGTCTTCCTCTTTCTTCTTGTCCTTGGCTTCCTGCGAGACTTCCTCGGGCGTCTTGATCGGATGACTCTTGCGCCACTCCTCCATGCCCGGCGGCGGAGGGAAGGCCTTATCGATGTCCAGGTCGCTCCTGCCGTACATCTCCTGGAGGCTGGCCCGGACATCGTCGTAACACCGCCGCTTGACGTCAAGCTGGTCGCCGGGCAGACGTTCCCAGACGATAAAGAGCAGGACCAGCGGCCGCTCGGGCTCGACGACGAACTGCAGGAGGGCGTCGGCGACGATCTGGTCCCAGGGAGGCAGCGTGCGGCGGCCCTCGCGATCGTCGGCCTTGTCGCCCTGGTACGCGGTGTAGACCACGTGGGCGTTGCGGGTCCGGGCCACGTACTCAGCGTACTGGCCGTTCGCCAGGGCCAAAAAGCCGCTCTCCAGCAGCGAGTGGATCAGCCAGATGGCTTCGTACTGGATGCCCGCGATCTCCTTGATCTGCAGTTGGATGAACTGCTGGAAGGTGTTCTGCGTGAAGATGGTCCGCACCTGGCCCGTGTACTGGTCCTTGTAGTTGGCGGCCAGGTAGTCATAGTACCTCATCGCCTGCTGTTCCCGGCCGGACAGGTACAGATCCATGATCGCCGACTGCAGGGTGTTGATGTGGAAGTCCCGGAACGCCTCGCCCGCGGTGTTGTCGACCTTCTCATCCTTCTCTGCGTACACCTTGCCGAGTTGCAGGCACTTCTGGTGGACCGCCTCGACGTATCGCCAGTCGGGCGACATGTCGAGGAACGATTCCTCGGGGTGTTCGAGGTTCGCCCGGAAAATGTACCGCCCCTGGCGGGCGAGCTGCCCGAGCGAGAACAGAACGATGCGGTCGGTGTTCAGCAGGTCGAAATCCTTGATGTTCTTGACCTCGCGCCCCTTCTGGGTGCCGTACATCCCCCAGTACATCGCGTGGGCCCAGGGCGTCCGCCAGTCGATGGAGATGGGCCTCTCCGGGCCGAGCTTGCCCGTCATCTCCTGCATGAACTTCGGGTCCATCTTATACTGCTCGCGCAGCACCTTGGCCCGCAAATAGCCGACCAGGACCTGCACGTCGTCGGCGGGGGCGGCGTCCAGCAACGCGAAGACTTTGGTGGTGTGTTCGTCGTAGGGCTTGTCGCTCTTGCGGAACCCGGCGAACCGCTTCTCGACCTGATACTGGGTGTAGGGCTTGAAGAACGAGATCTCCAGGGGGTGGAACTGGTTGGCGGCCCGGGTCTCGACGGTCACGTCGACGTCGATCTTCGCGAGGTCGTCGACGAGTTTGCCCACCGAGGGCCGTTGGGCGAGCAGGGCCTCCAGCGTCGGCGGGGCGTCGGCGACGGGCTTGAGGTAGTTGACCTGTTCCTCGTCGCTCACGCTCGCCGGCGGCGCGCCGAGCAGGCTGTCCATGGTCGTCGCCCATCTCCGTTTGTACGTCAGGTGATAGTCGTCCAGCCGGTCGCCTACTTTGTGGTAGAAGGTCCAGGCGAGCTGATGATACAGCGGGACGACCTTCTCATTGTTGGGGATGCCCTCGTCGCGGAGCAGCCGGATGCCGTTGTACACCCACTGCCAGCGTTCGCGGCTAGTGTGCGTCGCCACCGAGATGTTGTACGACATGTTCCAGGCCTGGAAGCTCCACACCGTCGCGAACCGGGGCTGAAGGGTGCAGATCCATTTGGCCAACTGGTGCGACTCGTAGTATTTGCCTTGCTGCTTAAGCTCCTCCGCCCGCATCCACAGGAAGTCCGCGACGATGCCGCGGAAGGTGCCGCCCGCGGCGCTGACCCAGGCGTACTTGGGGGGCAGCTCCTTGTACAGGTTCGACTGCATCACAAGCTGCAAGTCCTTGCGCTGCCGATTGATCGGCGTCTGGAGGGCCGCGGCCAGGGTGATGCAGACCACGGCGGCGGCCAGCGCACCCACCTGGACCAGCGTCGCGGTGCGCTGGGCCGCGGCCTTCGCGAAAACAAACTCAGCCTGATCAACGGTGGATGCCATAAAAGCTATCAGCTATCAGCTATCAGCCAGACGAGCCGCGGGGTTCACCCCCGCGCATCTGTCTCTCTCACTTCTCACTTCGAACTTCTTCACGACGTTTCCTGCGCCAACTCCCGCTTGGTCAGCACCAGACAGCCCAGGGCTCCGACAATCATGCCCTTGATCAGGATCAGCGACAGGATCGACTGGATCACCCACATCAACGGGACGAGCCGACCGTTGGCGACGTTGCCGCCCGCGTCGAACTTCGAGAAATCCGGCACGATCCATATGAACGCCTGGGCGATGGGTCGCAGGATCGGCCCCAGAAGGCCCAGCGAGTCCCGCGCCCCGGGGTTGTTCATCGGCGTGATCCAGCTCAGGGCGGTGCTCAGGAACCCGGCACTGGAGGCGACCAGGAACACCAGAAAGCAGCCCATGCACGCCACCGGAAAGGACAGAAAGCTCGACATCAACAGGCCAAGGGCAGCCAGGAACGCCAGCCGGCACCAGAGGATGGACATCGCGCGGAACAGGTTCCAGTGGAACGTTCCCACGTCGTACAACAGCTCGAAACTGTCGTCGCCCTCGAACGTGAACGTGTTCTGGGGTTCGGCGTTGCCGATCATCACGTACAG
>JACQVT010000769.1 GCA_016209665.1 Planctomycetota bacterium
CATCCGCCAGGTTCTGGTCGAACACCGCCGTCAGCACCAGGGCGGCCTCCACGATCGCATCGGCGATGTGCCGCCGCTGCTCGTGATCGTATGCCCAAAACCCGCTGACCTCGATCTCCTGGCACCGCGGCCCGCCGAACAGTTTCACGGTGTACCGGTGGGCCCGGATCAGCGCCTGCACCAGCTCCGGCTTGCGGTCGACGAACACCATCTCGAAGCCGGCCTGCCACGCCAGCAGCCCGACGTGCCCGCGTCCCGTCGCCCCCGCTCCGAATAATACGATCCTATCCTCCATCTCTGTCTTCTTCCGCTCTGAGTGTGGGACCGGCATCCTGCCGGTCCAGATCGACCGGATGCCGGTCCCACAACCGGCAATCAACTCCGCTGGTAATCGTCCTCGACCCGCACCACGTCATCGAGTTCCGGCGTACTGACCTCGATCAGCCGCACGTCTTCGATCGCGGTGACGCGGTGCTTGCGGCCGGGCTTGTTTTCGATCACCGCTCCGGGCTCCAGCGTCAGGACCTCCATCCAGCCCTGGTCGTTCTCCCACTCGACTTGCAGCCGACCTGCGTCCACGTAGATGTGCTCGTGTTTCCTGACGTGGTATTGCAGGCTCGACCGCGTTCCCTGCTTGACCTCGATGATCTTCAGCGCGTACTTGTCCGTATGGGCGATCCACAACTCGCGCCCCCACGGTTTCTCCACAATCTTCATACGTCAGCCTCCCGGTTCAGCCCCAGGGACTCAAGCAAGTATCTTGTGTGGGACCGGCTTCCAGCCGGTCGACCGGACCGACTGGAAGCCGGCCCCACAAGGTCTGCCGAAGTTCCTCACACCGTGTAACGCTGCCGCAGCGCTTCACGCAGGGCCTTCAAGTTCCGCCGCTGTGCCACCGCGATAAGCGCTCGCAGATGCTCCTCGATGGGCGCGTCGGCCAGTTCGCCCGACCGATGCACGTCGATGGCCTCCATCATCGCCGCGGCTCCCAGTCTCGGGTCCGGCTCGCCGGCGGCATTCTTGATCGAGTTGATCGCCGAGCCGGCCAGGAAGAGCACGCCCTCGGTCAGCCCCCGGTGCTCGACGTTCATCAGGTTCAGAATGATGTTGCCCTGGTCCAGGCCGCCCGCCCGCACGATCATCGTCGGTTCGATGCCCGGCAGCGGCCGGCTCAACACCTCCTCCGACGCCGTCCATTCCTGCCCGTACGGCAACAGGAACGGTGTGCCCGGCCGCACCGGCGCCGTCTGGCGGAAGTCGATGCCCTCCAGCCGGGCCAGCAGGTCAATCACCTCCCGCCAGATGTGAGGCGTCCGCGTGCCGATGCCCGCGTTGTGGCCGTAGATCGCCGGCGGGTTGGCCAGGTGTTTCGTCTTCTCCCGGACCATCCGCACGGCGCCGCCCGCGAATGTCTCGCTGAACATCACGGCCCGGGCGCCGGCCTCCAGCACCGCAAGCACCGTGTTCATGATCTGGTGCGGGGCCCCCGACACGTGCGGGGCGAAGATGATGCCCAACGGCCCACGCTCGCTCCCGGCCCGCTCGATCACCGCCATTGCCTGCCGCACCCGGTCCGCCGCCGGCGAGTAGTCCAGGTCGGGGTAGAGGTTCTCGTCTTCCTTGACGAACATGAACAGCGGGCACCGCGCCGCCTGCTCGACCAGCCGGCCGACCACGTCCGGCGTGATACCCGCCGTCGGCTTCAGGATCGTCCCGAACGCCGGCTGATCGGCGGCGAACCCCGTCATTTGCCGCAGGCCCCGCGGTCCATACGCCGGCCCGGGGAAGGTGCGGATCACGTGGTCCGGCATCCGCAGCCCCACCAGCCGGCAGTCGAGACTCTCGTACACGTCGAACATGATCGGGCCGGCCACGGTGTGCAGGATGTCCAGCGAGGTCAGCGTGCCGTCCGGGTGCTGCATCATCTTGAGCGGGAACGCCAGGTGGACCAGGCCCATGCGGCCGGTGGCGTCGAACGGCACGACGCCCACGGTCTTCGAGGTGCACGCTGCCAGCAGCGACCCGGCGGGTGGGTTCTTGACGCCGCTCGTCGCGTGGTAGGTGTAGCTGTCCGCCGCCGCCTCGAGCGTGAGCGATCGGCCGGCAACGAAGTACGACGCCGTGATCGAATCGTCGAGCACCGGCGGCGGATGCTCCGCCAGCACGTCGGCCACCACCTCCCGCACGCGCTCGTCGCGGGCCGCCCGGTCGAACCACAGCCACTCAAGCGTTCTGGCGTCCAGCGGCATCCTCCGACGGCCTCCAATCCCAGCCCAGCCTCTCTCGCGGCTGACGGTAACCTCGCGCCGGCGGTAACTCGCCCGCCCCCCGCGACGGACACGCGATCCGACCGTCGTTGCCGGAACTCGCGGGGTGCGTCCCTATCCTCGCGATCGCCATGATAAGGTGACAGAACGTCGACAGGAAGTTCGCTCTCGTCGTGCTCGGGCTCAAGGCACCGAGTCCCCGGTGTGAGGTCGCTACCGGTTGGGGCGGTTGACTCGAACGATTCTGCCGCTCAGGTCGTTGATGTCTTTGATGGCAGCGTCAATCCGCGCCGCCTGAGCGGCGAAATCACGCTCGACCGAACACACGATGATGCCGGCATGATCGTGACGGCTCGATCCCAGGCGGACGAAGTGCCTTCGGTTCAACGTGATAACCGCCCGGTCTTGTGAGATCGCGAACTCCAGGACAGCGTCGTCGGGCCAGGCTTCGTTTGCCTTACCGGTCTCCATCACGGTCAGCACATCGTGCCCGAGGCGGCGAAGCTCGTTGACCACTGGATGGGGAAAGTTCTCGTTGGCGTACAGCCTCGCCATCAGGCTGCCTC
>JACQVT010000770.1 GCA_016209665.1 Planctomycetota bacterium
GATGAGCATCCCCGCCCCTTCGCCGAGCACGAACCCGTCGCGGGTGCGGTCGAACGGCCGGCTCGCCGTCACGCACGTGTCGTTGCGGGTCGACAGGGCGGTCAGCCGGTTGAATCCCGTGACGCCGAACGGGTGGATCATGCTGTGGGTGCCGCCGGAGATCACCACGTCGGCGTCGCCGCGGCGGATCATGTTGGTCGCCTCGCCGATCGCCTGCGTGCTGGCGGCGCAGGCGGTCAGCGTGTTGAACGTCGGCCCCTGCACGTTGAACTCGCAGGCGATGTGGCCGGCGGCCATGTTCGGGTCCTGCTCGAACTCCCGCACCGCGTCCAGGTGCCGCTCGGCGATCTGGGCCCACTTGCGGGCGTCCAGGTCGCCCCGGCCGTCGTTCGCCGCCCGGTCCCAACCGCCCACCGCCGCCTCGACGAAGTTGAAAAAGTCGATCGGCCCCTCGCCCCCGCCCAGGTAGATGCCCACCTGCGTCGCGTCCAGCCCGGCGAACCGGTACAGGCCCGACGACTCCAGCGCGATCTTCGCCGCCGCCAGGGCGAACTGCGTGTTCCGGCTGCCGTTGCGATGCCGCTCCGCGTCCGCCCCAAGATACTTGCCCAGGCTGAATCCCTTGACCTGGGCCGAGAACGTCGTCGGGAACGTGCTCGCGTCGAACAACTCGGTCGGCGCGATGCCGCTGTCACCGTTCAGCAGCCGCTGCCAGACGCCCTCGACGTCGTCGCCCAGCGGCGTGATCCAACCCATGCCGGTGATGACCACCCGACGCCTGCCTGAATCCTCTCGCGCCTGTACCACGTTTCACGCCTCCAACCGCTTGAAAACCAGGGCCGCGTTCTGGCCTCCGCCCAGGGCATACGCCACGGTGACGGCCACGTTGATCCGGGCGTCCACCGGCTTGTCGATGACCACCTTCAACCCGCAATCCGAGTCCACCGTCTTGACGTTCAGCGCCGGAGGCACGGTGTTGTGCTTGAGGCACAACGCCGCCACCGCGGCGTCGATCGCTCCCGAGCCCGCCCCGTTGTTGCCCACCGAGCCCTTGATGGCCAGGGCCGGCACGCTCGATGCCCGGGCCCCCAGGGCCGACCGCAGCCCCCGGGCCTCCGACAGATCGTGGGCCGGTATGCCCGAGCCGAACGTTCCGATCAGGTCCACCGCGTCGGCCGACGCACCCGCGTCGGCCAGCGCCTTGGTCACCGCCAGGGCGATGCCCGCCCCCTGCGGGTGCGGCTCCGACCAACTTTGCGTGTTGGTGCTCGCCCCGAACCCGACCACCTCCGCGTAGATGCGGGCCCCGCGCTTCCGTGCGTGCTCCAGCTCCTCGAGGATCAGCAGCCCGCCGCCTTCGCTGATGACCGTCCCGTCGCGCGACGCGTCAAAAGGCCGACACGCCGTCTGAGCCTCGTCGTTGTGCGACGCGGTCAGCCGCCCCAGCAACTGCTGGCGCATCAGGCCCATCGGGTTGGCCTTGCTCTCCGCCCCGCCGCAGATGCAGATGTCCGCCGCCCCGCGGGCGATCGTCCGGAACGCCTCGCCGATCGCCAGGTGGCTCGAGGCCTCCGAACAGGTGATCGTGTTCGAGGGGGCCTGGGCGTCGTGCACGATCGTCACGTGGCAGCTCAACATGTTGGGCAAAAACTTCAGCAGCCACAGCGGCGTCAGGTTGTTCATCCCCTCGCTGCCCCACTTGCGGATGTCGAACTTGCCGTGGGCATCGGCGGCGGTGCTCAGTGCCCCCGCCAGCTCCGTCAGGTCCGCGCAGATCAGACCGGCCCCGATGTTTGCCCCGAACCGCGTCGAGTCGACGTTCGGCGGCCCTTCCGCCTCGCCTCGCTCAATGAGGCACTTGGTCTTGAGCCCCGCGTCCTTGGCCGCACAGTAGGCCGAGGCAACCGCAATCTCGATGTCGCGGGCCATCACCCTCGCATTCTTGCGGTACGCCTTCGGCACATAGTTGGTCACGACGAGACCCTCGATCTGTCCGCCCACCTGCGATGCGAACCGGGAGGGATCGAACGTCGTGATCCGTTTGATGCCGCCCCTCTTCTCCAGCAGCGCGTTCCACACCGCCTCGGCCCCGATGCCGATCGGCGTGACCAGACCCAGCCCCGTGATCACCACCCGCCGTGAATTCATAGCGCACAACTCCAGGAGACAGGAGGCAGGAGAAAGAACCCGACCGTTCGTCATTCTGTCTCCTGTCTCCTGCCTCCTGCCTCCTGCTTCAGCTCCGCCTGGTACCGCCGCAGCAGACCCTTGAAGTCCTCAGTAAAGACGAAATTCTCCTGCGGGAAGTTCAGCCCGCTCATGTTCTGATCGATGTGGCTGAACATCAGGTCGATCCGCCCCAGCACCTGCCCGTCACAGTACACCGTCCCGCTGATCTGGGCGGCTTCGTCCGCGATGGTGTCGATCGTGGCCTCGTACCGCAGTTGTTGGCCCGGCCGAACGAACCCGTCGAAGCTCGCCCGCCGAATCTTGGCCAGGATCACTTTCTCCCGGAAGTCCCGCGTTTCCCCCACCAGGATGCCCGCCGTCTGGGCCATCCCCTCGATGACCAGACTCATCGGCATGATCGGAAACGCCGGGTACAGATCGTGCAGGTGCTCCTCGGCCAGCGTGACGTTCTTGATCGCCACCGCCCGCTTGCCCGACTCGAACTCGACGAACCGATCGATCCAGATCCAACGCATGATGGAGCTATCAGCTATCAGCCATCAGCTATCGGCTGTCAGATGTCAGCTTTGCGGCTCGGCCGCCACCTTCCCGACTGAATATCTGAGAGCCGACGATTCCTCATTTACGCCGACGGCCGGCAATCGCCGGCCGTCGATCGTCCGTTGTGAACAACCAGGCATGGGCGCGTCGCCGCCGTCCGACCGGGGCCCACGCCTCACGCCGCCAGCTTCCCCTCGATGTAGTTCACCAGCGTCTTGACCGTGAACAGGTCCGGCATCCGGTTCACGTCCGGGTCCTGCTCGAACGTGCTGAAGTCCGCGTGCGGCATCGCCTTCTTGATCTGCGTCAGACCCGCCGGCGTGAACTTCCCGTTCGACACGTAGTCCGGGTTGTTCAGCAGATCGTCCGGGAACAGCTCGCCCCGCGGAATCTTGATGTTGAAGCACTTCTCCAGGCGGAACACGATGTCCAGAAAGTCAATGCTTTCCGCCCCGAGATCTCCGGTCAGCGTCGCCTCCTCCGTGACCTCCTCCGGCTCCACGGCCAGGGCGTCGACCAAGGTCTCCTGGACGCTGTCAAAGATATCCCTGCGGCTCATCGCCATCTTCGGTTTCCTCCATGCTGGGTCATCTTCGCGGACTTCGCGTTCGAGCGATCGCCATATCCCACTGTCCCGGTCGCATCGCCAATCGCTTCAGATCGCCTGCCGCAGCAGGCTCATCTGTTGCCTCGCCGACGCGATCAACTGGCGATCGACCTCGGCCATCGCCGGATCGCCGTCGGCTAGGTTGAGATGACGCAACGACCAGTGCGCTTTCACCATCTCTTGTTCGCCGCACCGACCCACGCCGGTGAACCGGCTGGAGTCCCGCTCGATCTTCTTCGCCTCGACCTGGACCTCCAGCACCCGCCCCGGGGCCACGAAACTCTTGTACGTGACGTTCCTGGCCTCGGTCAGCACCAGCAGGCTGTGGGCGAAATCCTCGCTGGCCCGCACCAGGCACATCGACGCCTGCACCAGGGCCTCGATCATCAGGACCCCCGGAAGCACCGGGAACGCCGGGAAGTGGTCCCGCAGGTACTCCTCCGCCAGCGACACCGCCTTGACAGCCGATATCCGCTCGCCCGGCACCAACTCGGTAATGCGGTCGATCAGGGTGAACTTCATTCCACACCGACGGCCCGGCTGCCGCGCTCGGCCCAGGCTCCGTCGGGCCGAAAGTGTAGACCGACCGCCCCTGTCATGCAAGCCCCCGGCCTGCCCAGCCTCCATCAGGACGCTTTTCCGTCACCGCTGCCCCGGCCTTCGGGCGAACCATGAGCGTCAGTGGTTCCCCCATTCGGGTACGCTACCCGGGTCGGAGGGCGTCCCCATGTCGGAAAGCCTCACCCATCGTGCCCGCAGGGGGGTGGCCCTGGCTCAGGAAGCCGCCCACCGGCTGAATCACGAGTACATCGGGACCGAGCACATCCTCCTGCGTCTCGTCAAAGAGGGCTCCGGTGTCGGGGCCAACGCGCTCAAGAATCTCCATGTCGAACTCCCCAAGCTTCGCCGCGGGATCGAGAACCTCCTCAAGCCCGGCCCGGCTCCCGTATCGGCCACCAACTTCCCCCAGACCCCACAAACGAAGAAGGTCATGGAGTATGCTCTCGAGGAGGCTCGCAGTCTCAGCCACAACTACGTCGGCACCGAGCACCTGCTCCTCGGCCTGCTCCGCGAGCAGGAAGGTGTCGCCAGCCAGGTTCTGATGGACCTCGGGGTACGAGTGGAAGATGTCCGCGAGGAAGTGCTCAACCTGCTTGGTGCGGGGCTCGACGAGCGCGAACCCAGACCCGATCCGCCGCGCTGGCAGCCCGCCCCGGGCCCCGGGAGCGAACTCATCCGCCAGGCCATCGAACTGCTGCTCGAAGCCAAGGACCAAGCGATCATCGAAGCCGACTACGAACGCGCCGCCGCCCTCAGAGACTCGGCCGAACACCTCCGCTCCACGTTCGGCCAGCGCGTTCCCTGACCCGGCCCCCGGGGAGGGGCATCCTGCGCGGAGACAGAACCTCTGATTCTGGCACGCAACTTCTCGCCGGTGGCCACGATAACAGGAAGAGAACCGTGACCGACGGGCGGAGTCGCTCGGCCGGTCGAGACAAACGAGGTACGAACGATGGCTATCACCGCCCGGGCAGTTCCAACCAATCTGGCCTGGTCTCACTTCAGGGTCCAGACCTCGCGCATCACCGACCCCAACGACGGGACGCTGGTCGACGCCTTTACTACCTTTGACTTCAACATGCCCGATGTCCCGCCGCGCACGGTGAACGGTCAGCTCGCGCTGGCCGATCCGCTGGTCATTACGATCACGCCGAACGCCCAGGTCTGGAATGGAGTCACCCAGACACCCGCGCTCCTGTCGCA
>JACQVT010000796.1 GCA_016209665.1 Planctomycetota bacterium
GGGCGTAGCGTTCGTAGCCGTCGGCGGCGTCGGCGGGGCGGTACTCGCAGTAGATATCGGCCCGGACGGTGTAGTCGGCGTCGCCGAAGTCGCCCCGGCGGGTGGTCTCGACGCCGCCGTTGGGGTTGATCACCTTGAGAACGTAGCCGTCGCCGCCGGGGGAGGGCGGGGCGAACGCGACCACGTCGTTGTAGCTGAACTTGTCGTCCCAGCCGGCGGCCCGGCCGCTCGAGGCGAACGGGTCGCCGACGGGAAAGACGGTGGCGGTATCACGTTTGACGAGCAGGATCGCGTTGGCGACGGGCCGTTCGCTGCCGTCGGAGGGCACGTTGCGGACGGTGCCGTTGACGACCATCTCGGCGCTGCCGCCGCCGTCGTAGTTGACGGCCTCGGTGGCCCCGAGCGTCCCGATCAAAAAGTCGGCCATCTCCTGAAAGGTCATGCCGACGCTGATGCCGGATCGGCCGTCGCAGACCACCTGGAACCAGGTGTTGTTGTTCCAGGCGAGCACGGAGCGGGGGTTGCGGCTGTAGGGCGAGGCGCCCGATTCGAGGTTTGCCCAGCCGGTGGGGTAGGCCGCCCCGCCGTGGATGACCCAGCCGATGCCGGTGACGGCGCAGTCGGCGTTGTTGTACTCCTCGGCCCCGCTGGCAAACCGCATCCGCAGCCGGTCGCCGACGTGGGCGTGGGCGACGATCTCGTTCTTGGTGGAGCCATAGGCCGACAGGACCATGCCGCCGGCGGGGATCGCCGCGTTGCCGGCAGTCGGCGTGTTGATGGCCGAGACGATGCCCGACACCTCCTTGTCGCCTCGCATGGGGTAGCTGACGTTTGTCAGGATCGCCTCGACGGCGATGGACGGGGTGAGAAAGTTGCTCCGCGTGGATGAATCGAACGTGGGCGTGAACGCCGTGACGCCGTTGATGGGGACCAGTTGGCCGCCCATGTAGTAGTTGTACTGCGTCAGCGTCATGCTATAGCCGTCGGGGAACCTGAGCGTTCCCGGCACGTGGTCGAAGTTGGTGCGGACGATGGGCGCGCGGGCCGGGCCGACCATGACCGTGTGGTAGACGTAGGTGGGGTTGAAGCTGGGCGTGTCCATCATCTCGCCGTTGGTCTGCCCGATGCCCAGCAGCCGCGGCGGATTGGAGGGATCGAAGTAGGCGGCGTTGGTGGCCGAGAGCACGTCGCGGACCGGCGGGTTGTCGTACCGGCTGAAAATCTGGGTCACCGCCTCGCGGGCGGTGTAGTTCCGTTTGCCCTGGGCGTAGCCCAGCTCGAACTTGTATTCGGACCGCAGTCGGTCGACGGCGATCACGTGGACGTTGTTGGGGCCGGGGGCGTTATAGAGCGTGTACGTGACGCCGGGGGCGATGGTCTCGCCGTGGAGCAGCGTCGGCGCGCAGGCGGCAGCCACCACGCACCACGCGCAAGTCCGGCGGTACCACAAGCAGGCAGAGAACAGACTGGGAACTGACTGCAATCCAATCCCCCTCACGAATGCGTTGGGTGCCCCATGTCTTCAGACGCGGGCGAGCCCATGGGCCAGCCAGGCGGAAACTTCGGCTCCCCCACCTTCGGAGGAGGTGGGCCACCGCTGAGCTGGTGGGGCACTGCTCAGTAGGTGTCGGTCCCTCGATCGATGCCGAACCACACGTTCTGCTTGGGGACCACGGTCTCGACGGCAGTGGTCGTCGTGCCCGGCGGCGGCGGCACCAGCATCTGCCACCAGCCCAGCCGCTCCACGTGGCCGTCGAGGAAGCCGACGTTCATCCGGCTCTGCGGCTCGTAATCCCGGTCCATCTCGTCGGCCGGAGGAGCGCTGGCCAGCGAGGGCAGGGGAAACTTGATGGTGTAGTCGTACCCGGCCAGTTGCCGGGCCGAACTCGCCTTCCCGTCGTGCCGGAACCGCAGGGCCCAGGGCAGGTAGTCCTTCGGCTGATTACCCAACTGCTTGGGGAACAAGCCCAGTTTCGCCGATTCGACCACCAGGGCGGGCACGCCCTTGGCGTTCCGCAGGCCGGCGTTGGCATTCGTCCCGTAGCTCAGCCAGATCAGCGGCAGATCGAGGCTCCAGCCCGTCGCGGGCTCGCCCGAGTTGAGTTCCTCCGCGTAGAGCATCTTGCCGGTGTAGGCGAGCACGTGGTATCGCCAGGCCCGCTCGTTGTGGACGTTGGTGGCCCGGACCCACTTCTGGCCGGGCTGGGCGTCGTACTCCAGCAGCAGGTCATCCGAGTCGGTGGCCGCGTCGCCCCCGAACATGTTGCCGTCGACCTGGTCCTGAATGTCGAGCTGCCAGCGGTTGCTGCCTCCACTGACCCGCCGGAGGTGGTTGAAGATGGCGTCGCCCGACGTCGTGCCACGGTAGTCCGAGCCGGCGAACAGCTTGCAGAACACCGCCCCCACGGGCAGGGGTTTGGGATCGCTCGGGCAATTGAACAGGCTCAGCTCGCCCTTGACCTGACGCAACGAGTGGGTGGCCCAGCCGAAGTTGGTCGACCACTGCTCGCGGCGCATGTTGCTGTCGGTCATGGCCAGGGCGACGCCCTGGATGGCCTGCTTGATGTTGGTGCCGCAAACGGTGGCCCGGGAGGCCTCGCGGGCCTTCCTGAGCGAGGGAAACAGGATGGCGACGAGGAGGGCGATGATGGCCACGACCACCAGCACCTCGATCAAGCTGAAGCCGTCCCGGCGTCGTGCGTCCCTGCCGCGCTGAAGACGTGTGTTGCCGCGCATCGAAGCGCCTCCCAGGTTGTGCCGTCCGGCCGCACTCCGGGGCCCACGCCCCGCGGCCGCGGCTGTCGTGATCCGCCGTTCTCACCTACTGCGCCGGTTGATTGGGGCAGCCTTCCGGCCAGTTCGGCCAGTAGGGAGAACTCGAGTTGTGAATATACTCGACGCCCGGACCCAATGCGCACTCCATGAAATCGCTGAGGTCCGTCGTGTCGACGTTCTGGTCACCATTGACGTCCAGACAGGCGCACGGGCCCGATACCGTGGTTCCGCCGATGGTCAGACAACGCTGGAACGCGGCGAAATCGTCCACGTCGACGTCCTGGTCCCCATCGACGTCCGCCCAGGGGCGATTGCAGCACTTGCCGATCTCGAACGTCGCCGCGAGCAGGTTGACGTTCATGCCGGTGGTCTCCCAGCGGACGGCGTCGGCGTAAACCCGCGGGCCGTTGGACGACTGGCCGGCGTCGAGCGTCACGGTGTAGGTGTGGCCGACGGTCATCGGGACCTGGCCCAGCCACCGCCAGCCGTTCCCGTCGTTGCGCTGGTTCATGAAGACGGTCAGCGGGTCCCCGTCCTGGGTGACGACGTAGGCCGCCTGCTGGCAGGCGTCGAGGTTGCCGGCCCAGGTTGTGTACACGTTGTAGAACGTGGTCACGGGGGCGGTGAACGAGAACGTGGCCGTCGTGCCGCCGGACCCCGCCGGTGCGGACAGGCTGCCGATGCCCTGGGTGGTGTCGCCGGTGGTGGACTTGACCGACTCGTTGTTCCAGCCGCCCGTGGTGGCGAAGTTGGCGTAGTTGCGGCCGCCGTCGCGGCTCTCGACCACAAACGGCTGGGCATAGGGCAGGTCGGCGCTGATGTTCAACTGCGTGAGCGTTTTGCACGGGTTGACGGTCACGGTGTTCACGAACAGAAACGCGCCGCCGGCGTCGCCGCCGGTGCCATGATTGAGCGAGTCCCCCTGCTTGCCCACGGTCCTGAAGCCCAGGGCTCCGGCGGCCTTGCGGGTGCCGTCGACACCCACCGGCACGGAATTCTCATCCCCATCCTGGTTGAACCAGTCATACAGGTCGACGGGGATCGTCTCGGTGGAACTGTCCGCGTAGACCGCCTGGACGTTGAGGTGATTGCCCCGGCCGCCCGAGCAGGCCGTCAGCAGGTAGAGATTCTCGTAGTTGGCGGCCACGAAGTCGCGGCCCGCGACCCCATTGAGCGTGAACACGCGGGAGTCGCTGAACTCGCCGCTGTCGTTGCTCTTCCATTTGAGGGAGTTGAAGCCGTCGTAGTTCAGCTTGAACGTCACGTCCCGGTCGGCCAGGTGGGCGACATAGTCGCCGCTGGTGGGCAGGCCGGGCGTGAGGGGCACGTTGAA
>JACQVT010000795.1 GCA_016209665.1 Planctomycetota bacterium
CTGCTGGTGATGTTCATCTGTAACCACTGCCCGTACGTCAAGCATGTGGGCCACGAACTCGCCCGCCTGTGCCGCGAGTATCAGGCCCGGGGTGTGGCCATCGTCGGCATCAATTCCAACGATGTCGACAATTATTCCGACGACAGTCCGGCCAGGATGAAGGCCGAGGTCGCCGAAGTCGGCTACACGTTCCCCTACCTGTACGACGAAACGCAGCAGGTCGCCAAGGAGTACCAGGCCGCCTGCACGCCGGATTTCTTCCTGTTCGACAAGGACCGCCGACTCGTTTATCGCGGCCAGCTCGACGACAGCCGGCCCAACAGCGGCAAGCCGGTGACCGGTGCCGACCTGCGGGCGGCCCTGGACGCCGTCCTGGCCGGCAAGCCCGCCCCCTCGCGGCAGATCCCCAGCGCCGGGTGCAACATCAAATGGAAGCCGGGCAACGAGCCGAGCTACTTCGGTTAGAGTTCCGCATTCGAAAGTGAGCGATGGCGAGCTGCGATCGTAAGGGGTGATCTTCGGTGATTTGTAACGTCCGTTGTCCGTAGTCCGTTGTCAGTGGTTGGGTCAGTGGTCCCTTTGTCAGTTGCCCACACCGTCCAGAATACGACAGGCTCGTCACCACGGACCAAAGGACCATGGACCCAGCGACGGACAACGGACCACTGACCACGGGCTGCCGACGCCAAAGTGACCAAGTTCTGCGGGAGCGCATCCCGGCGGGGCGGTCACACCCCGATCGGCGCGACCCTTCATTCGAGATCATACAACCCGTTGTCGCGTGAAATGAATCCCGTGGCCGGCGTGATGTTTTTGGCGTCCTCGGGATCCTCCGTCTCGGTGTAGCGAAGGACCCACGACACCGCATGGCCATCGGTGAACGCCACGTTGGTCTTGTGTGCGTGCCGGTACCCCTGCGTGCCCGCCGATCGGCCGGTGAACACGCCTCGGTCGCGACCGGCGAAGGGCGAGCGCATGTATTTGTTGGCCCCGCCCCCGTATTCGCCGTCGCCGAATAGGGCACACTCGGCCGGATGCCGGATGTGCTCCGCCCGGGCCGGCTCCTCGACGGCGACGATCCGGCCCGTCAGCTTGTACTTCTCGTCGCGCTCGGGCCGATACACGCACCAGCCCACGTGGCTCGTGTTGTAGTTATAGCCGCTGTACGGATAGCCGATGAAGTTGTCGCCGCCCTCATAGGCCGGGCACTGGTTGATCTGGGCGAGCATCCGGCCCTGCCACAGCAGACCGGCCTTCACGGTGGTCATGCTGCCCGCCGCCGGCAGGGTCACCAGCGTCAGGTCCCAGTTGTAGACCGTCGATTTGGCCGGATCGCTGAAGCTGTAGGGCATGTACCGTCCGTAGGCCACGACGTATCCCTGGGCCGCCATCGCCATCTGCCGTAGGTTGCTCAGGCAGCTCGCCGCGTTGGCCGCTCGGTGGGCCCGGGTGAGTGACGGCAGCAACACGGCCATCAGCAACGCCACGATCGCCACGCTGACCAACACTTCGATCAGCGTGAACGCCCGGCGTCGCGCGCCTCGCCCGTTACCATTGCTTAACTGAACCATGCGATACCGTGTTACCCGCCGGCCGCAACGCCGGCGCCATGCGTCATGCTCCCAGGCAGTCGAACTCCGCCAACCGGCCCGGCCCGCTGATGCACCGCTGGTAGATGCCGAAATCCACCGCGTCCACGTCGCCGTCGTCATCCAGATCGGCCCGCTCGCAGCCGGAGGCGGGCGGCCCCATCGCCGGTCCGGTCGCACACGCCTCAAAGACCTCGAAGTCGGCGGAATCCACGTCGGTGTCACAATCGAAATCGGGAAACGCGAATGCCCGGACGTCGCTGACGGCGTCGATCTCGGGCGTCACGTCCCAGTTGCCCGACTGCTCGATCCTGACGTACTGCATCCAGTCCAGGCCGACCCGGCTCAGGTCGAAACCGGTCCCGCCCGCGCTGTGGCCGTACAACCGGCATGCGTCCGCCATGCTCAGCCCGCCGAAGGCCGCCATCGGCAGGTTCGGGGTGAACGGCAACGTCGGATCGGTCGGCTCGGCCCACCAGTTCGTGCTCGGCGGGATCGGCACCCGCAACACCCGCCCCAGCGTCGGGGCCCACGAATCCGCCTTCAGCGCCAGAGCGTCGTTCGGGTCGTTGAAGGTCCGCCAGGTGCCCGGCTCGCCGGTCTGGCTGACCGACACGACGCCCGGCTCGGCCCGCACCGCGTAGCGCGAGTCGATGCACACAGCGCTGGGGTCCATGCCGTTGTTCCAATAGGCGCCGCCGCACAACCGCATGTTGGCGTTGCCGAACACGATAAAGTCGACGCCGCAGGGATTCCGCGGATCGTTCAGCACCGGGTGGTCGAACTTGAGCACCAGCCGCCCGCCCTGCCCGATCGAGACGATCTCGAAGACCGGCTCCGATTCCGTCTCGTACACCCGAAACGGCTGATACACCGGGTTGACCGGCCACCAATCGGCGGGGATCGCCGGCGGCGCGGGGTCGTCGGTCGTGTCCACGGTCGGCGGCCCCAGGGCCGCGGCGGGGTTGTTGAACGGAATGCCCGTCCACGCATCGGCCGGGATCGGCCCGCCCTGTACGTACTCGACGACCTCGGCGGCGAACTCGGAGGTCCCTGCGGGCAAGGTCCCGGCCAACCCGACGACGGCGACCTGCACCGGCAGCGCGGCTGAAATCAACGCTACATGCCACATATGCGTCACTCTATGGCCGGTATCCCGATGGGTCCGCCCACCGAGATACCGGCCCGGCACACAGGAACTGATTCCGTCAGATCACGTCCACCTCACGCCGCAATCGTCATCGGCGGGCGGCGCGGCGGCTCCGCGGGATGGCCAGCAGGGCCGCGCCGGCCAGACCGAGAACCGCGGTCGCCGGTTCCGGCAACGGCGCGCCGTCGCGGCCGTAGATCCACCCGTCGGCACTGCCGTCTTGGGCCACCCGGTCGCCCGCGCCGAAGAACGGCGAGGTCCACGGCGAATCCGCATCCCGCGTCCAGTAGTGCCACCAGTCCTCGCCGCCGCCGAAGCCCGAATTGCCATGGCCGTCGTAGCTGATCCCGTCGATGAACAGCCCGCCGAACACCCGGATGGTGGTCAACGTCGTGCCGGCCTCGATCGCGTCCAGCAGGTCCAGTC
>JACQVT010000814.1 GCA_016209665.1 Planctomycetota bacterium
CCCATCCCCTGGCTGGGCCACAAACGCCTCGCCTTTACGCTGGGCTGAAAATCGGCAAAATGTTAGCCGCAAGGGGGCTCGTGGGAATCAAGGCTAGTGAAGGAGGAGCAAGATGAACCGGAAAGTCACTTCATAGCTGGTGGGAGGCTGCGCGTGGCCGTCCGGTCAGGCGTTCTGACGGTTATTGAGGTCGTGGTCCGGGCTGATGTCGCATCGCGATGAGAGATCCTGTCATCCGGGTACGGCCACGTCCTTGTCGGCAGGACGCTCGATGATCTCCGGGGAATCTGCGCCGGGCATCCGGTCGGGCGGCGCTCCCTATCGGCGGCTCGCCAGGCCGCTCTGGATCGACATTGCGTAATCGCGGACCGTTTGCGGCCGCCAGATCACGCTGTGCGCGGCGTACCAACTGGCATATTGATCGCCGCCGCCGATCTTGAGCCCCCGGGCCACCACCGACGAGCAGTTCTGCGAGATCAGGTCCGGCGTCACTTGATGTCGATGCCGACCATTCGGGCCTTGAGCTTCTCGGCCTTGTCGCCCGCGTGTTCGAGGGCCACGTGGTAGTCGATCCACTCCTCGATGACCAGGTTGTACAATGAGTCCACGTACGTGACGCAGCCCAGCTCCTTCATCGCAGGTTTTTCCATCTCGGCGACGGCCTCGGTGTACCGCCGCTCGCGGATGTAGCGGCGGGTCAGCGGGTTGGGGATGAAGATCTCGTAGGCGGGCACCACGTCGATGCCCTTCTTGACGCAGGGCAGCAGCCGCTGGTTGATGATCGCGGCCAGGTTGTCGGCCAGCGTGCCTAAGATGCGCTGCTGCTCGATGGTGTCGTAGTAGGCGAGGATACGGTCGAACGCCTGCCCGACCCCTTCGCAGTGCAGCGTGCCGAAGATCAGGTGGCCGGCCTGGGCGGTCTTGAGGGCGGCCTCCAGCGAGGATCGGTCGCGCATCTCGCCGGCCAGCCCGACGTCCGGGTCCATGCGGACCAGGTTCCGCAGGGCGACTTCCTCGCTCGGCACGCCATCCTCGCCGATCTCGATCTGCACCACGATCGATTTCTTCGGCTCGTAGACGTACTCGATCGGGTCCTCGATGGTGACGATCTTGCGGTGGTAGTTGCGGTTGACGTAGTCCAGCATGGCCGCGATCGAGGTCGTCTTGCCGCTGCCCGTCGAGCCGGACATCACCACGAATCCGCGGTGCTGCTCGGCGATGGTCAAATACCGGTCGGGCAGGTGGTAGTCGCTGAAATCCTTGATCTCCTCGAACCTCCGGATGGAGATGCTTCGGCCGATGAACGACTGGACGATGTTGATGCGGAACCGATTCCTGTCGATGTGGTACGAGAAGTCGACGGCGTGGTTGCGCTCGAACCGGCCGCGCTGGATGTCGCTCATGATGGCGTTGGACAGGAGCACGATGTCCTCGTTGCTGAACTTGCTGGTGCGGGCGCTGCGGATGGCCCGCTCGATGCGGTAGTCCGGGGGCCGGCCGGGGTTGACGTGCAGGTCGGTGGCCCGGGCGTGGCTGACCCCCGAGGCCGCCATCTCCCGCAGCAGGCGCTCCATGATCGCCAGGGCGTTCTGCGGCGTGATGTTCAGCGAGGTCACGGGGATGTCCACGGGCGCTCCCGACTGGCCGGCGACGTGCGTGCGGGCCGCGGCCGGTTCAGCCGCAGGCAGCCTCACCGTGTTGTTGGCTGCCGGGGAACCGGACGCCGGTGGCTGATCGGCCGGCGGCGCGGGCGGCTCGGCTGCCGATGACGCTTCGACCGTGGGCAGGTGCTCGGTGTCGGCCAGTTGCGGATTGCTCGCCATAAAAATGGCCTCCATTCGCCTCGGCCGTCGGATCACTGACGTGCCGTCCAAAACGGACGAGTTGACGCACTTGAATTCTACCCCCGCCGCCCGCCCCGGAACAAGAGCGCGCCGGATACGAGCGGGGACTGGGGGGCCGACACAATCGGTGGGGCTTTTCAGGACCAAGGCGACTTGTTGCCGTTCCTGCAGGCGGGTCATCGCTGGTTTCCGGCGGATGGCCGGAGTGGCAGTTCGGGTGCGGATAACGGGATGCGGGAGAGAAAGGGGGACATCACTGATTATCGACCTGTGACGTCACTTCTGGCATGCTCGTCCCTCGTGCCTCGCGCTGCCAGAGCCATTGAAGGCGGGTTGGTCTATCATGTGCTGAACCGTGGCAACGGTCGCGTGCGGCTGTTTCAAGGGGACGGGATTCTGCGGCGTTGGAGATGTGGAGCGGCTGCGGATCAGCGTCAACCGCGGGCGACGCTGGGGCGAGCAGTCGTGGGTCCAACGGACCGCCGAATGTCTGGGGGGCTGACGTTCACCCTCCGAAATCCTGCCCGGCCGCGAAAAAGGGCGAGAGCAACAGAAATCAGTGATGTCCCCTTTTTCCGTTTCGGCCGCGAAAAAGGGCGAGAGCAACAGAAATCAGTGATGTCCCCTTTTTCCGTTTTCGGGCCTATGCGTACGCCGGCAGAGATGCGGCGGGTTTCTCAGTGGGCCGCGGCGGCGGGGTGGTGGGGCTGGTCGCATTCGGGGCAGCCGCAGTCGCCGAGGAGGGAACGGGGGATGTAGAAGTCGTCCTCGTCGCCGGCGAGGGGCGCGGGTTTGGCCTGGGCGTAGAGCTTGGGGGCTACCCGGGGCAGCAACTCGCCGCCTACGCTCCAGCCGAGCATGGCCGGGGCATCCTGAACGCCGTAGGGGAGCACGGACACATGCAGGTTGGCGGTCTTGAAGAACTGGTCGGCCAGCATCTGACGGGCGGTGGCGGTCACGTCGAGGATGTCCTCGGGGTCGGCGGTGTGCCGCAGGCCGAGCAGATGCCCCACCTCGTGGCTGGTGACGTTGGCCAGCACCTGCATGGTCCCCCCGAAGCCCGGCCGCAACTGGTTGAACAGCGAGAAGGTGTCGGTGTACAGGATGGCCGACTGCGTCGCATCGCCGTTGAACGGGTCGACGTTGTCGGCCAGGCCGAGCAGCCGCGCGTCCGAGTTGCCGAAGTAGATGACGGTGAGCCCCTGGGTCGGCCGGTCCGGGTCGGTGTCGCGGTAGAACGTGACGTTGAGCCCGTCGTAGTCGTCGCGCACTTTCTCGAAGAGCGACTGGATGGCGGCCTCGTTCTGGCCGGCGAACTCGGAATTGACGTCGGCGATGTCGAAAGGCGGAACGTCGATCGGTTGTCGCGAGCCGATCCTGACCTGCGTCGCGCCCTGGAAGACCAGCACCACGGCCTGCGGCCGCATCGGAAGCGGGTTGGCGGTGCGGCTGAGCGTGACCGTGGCGGTGTAACCCCGGTTGACGGAAGCGGCGCTGCGGGTCGCGACCATCACGTACAGGCGGGCGGTCGATTCGTGCAGGATGACGTCGACGCGGCTGGGGCCGGCCGATGGACTGATGGGGTCCACGTAGGCCAGGAGGCGGCCCTGCTCGTCGAGCAGGCCGAGCTGGATGTCGGCTCCGTTGTTGGCGAGGTCCGCCTGCAAGCGCTGGCCGGCATGGGCGGCGCCGAGATCGTAGAAGTCACAGTCGTTGCCTCCGTGGCTCGCGGCGATCGTGCCCACCAGTTCGACGCTGCCGCCGAAATCGACCGCCTCGGCCTGGTCCCACGTGTCGTTGGGCTCCGACTCGGTGTGGCGGGTGGTCACGAGCGGTTCGTCTGGATCGACGCCCGTCCACGTCGAGGGATCGGAACCGTCGCCGGTCGACGAATTGCCGCTGGAAGAAGGCGTGGTGCTGCCGTTGGAGGCCACGGTGGGGGCCAGACCGAGCACCTGTTCGAGTGCGGATGAATCACCGTTCGGATCGGCGGGCACGCAGCCGGCCATCGCCAACGCGGCGCAGATGGCGGCAGCCCGCGCGCAGAGCGAAGCGCAGGGATTGGCCACAATGTTCCCCTTCAGCCTGAAACGCGAACGATTGCTGAACCGGCGACGACAGGCCCGCCCGATGGGTCCCCCCGCGGGTGGCCGCTTCAATCCCCCGAGTCCAACCCAAACCTACGATTCAGCGTGGCGGGCCGGCAAATGACGCCAACGCGATTCCGCCTCCCGGACATGCGAATGATGCCGAAACCGACTATTATCGGAAAGCAATGCTATGGCTATGGGACCATGTGTGGCGAGGTGTGGATGTGCCGGTGGCGATGGGATGTCTGCTGGCGGTCTGCTTCTGCGGCGTGCCGGCGGTCGCCCGGCCCACGTTTACGGCGGTTGGAACCCAAGGCATGGTGGCCAGCGACAGCGAGTTCGCGTCGCGGGCCGGCTGTGAGGTGCTCAAGGCGGGCGGCAATGCTGTCGACGCGGCGGTGGCCACGTCGTTGGCGCTGTGCGTTGCCCGGCCGTTCAGCACCGGCCTGGGCGGCGGTGGATTCATGATGGTCCGGCTCGGGGATACTGGGGATGTGTATGTGCTCGACTATCGCGAGTGCGCGCCCGCGGCGGCGACGCCCGACATGTACGTGAAGGCCAGGGCCGCCTCGCCCGACGGGCCGCCCGCGAGCCAATACGGCGGCCTCGCCGCGGGCGTGCCGGGGCTGCCGGCCGGACTCCAGGCAGCGTTGGAACGGTTCGGTAGCCGGCCGCTGGGCGAGCTGATCGAGCCGGCGCGGCGGCTGGCCGCGGAGGGCTTTCCGGTAGACCGCAGCTACCTGGCCGCGGCCAAGGATCTGCGTGAGGAGGTGGCGAGATATCCGGGTCTGCGGAAGATCGCCGCGGGTACGCAGCGGACGTTCCTGGTGGGTCGCGAGGACCCAAGAAGGCGGGCAGGGATGCCCGCCCCCCAAGCCACACCGCCGACGTTGCCGGGGAATCGCGAGGACCTGGCGGAGGGCATGATCGTCCGGCAGCCGGAGTTGGCGGCGGCGTTGGAGTTGATCGGTCGACAGGGCGTCGACGAGTTCTACCGCGGCCGGATAGCCAAGGCGATTGTCGAGGCGGTGCGGGCGGCCGGCGGCATCATGACCGTCGAGGACCTGGCCGGCTACAAGCCCGTCTGGCGGGAGGCGCTGCGGACCCGCTACCGCGACCGTTACGAAGTGCTGCTGATGCCGCCGCCGTCCTCGGGCGGAGTGGCCATCGCCGAGACGCTCAATATCCTGGAGCATTGGGACTTGGCTGCCATCCATCAGCGGGACGTCGGCTTGGCCGCGCATCTCACCGTCGAGGCCGTGAAGCACGCGTTCGCCGACCGGGCCCGGTATCTGGGCGATGCCGACTTCGCGCGGGTCCCGATCGCGCGGCTCACCGACAAGGACCACGCCGCCCGGCTGGCCGCCCGCATCCGCGAAGCCGCGGTCAGCGCGGTCGACGCCTACGGGTCGGCCCCGCGAGACGATGCCGGCACCACGCACTTCTGCGTCGCCGACCGGCGGGGTAACGTCGTGTCCGTCACCGAGACGATCAACACCGAATGGGGCTGCCTGGTGATGGCCGAGCCGTGGGGTATCGTCCTGAACAATGAAATGGACGATTTCGACGTCGAACCCGGCAAGCCCAATGCCTACAATCTGTTGCAGTCGACGGCGAACGCGGTGGGGCCGGGCAAGCGGCCGCTGTCCAGCATGTCGCCGACGATCGTGTTGGCGGACGGCAAGCCGGTGCTGGTCGTGGGGGCCTCCGGCGGGCCGCGGATTATCAGCGGAACGCTGCAAGTGCTGGTGAACGTGCTGGACTACGGCCTGGGGCTGGACGAAGCGGTGGCCCGCCCGCGGTTCCATCATCAGTGGCAGCCGAACGAGGTTTATCGGAACGACTACGCGGCGGATGATCCCGTGGTCGTGGGCCTCCGTGATCGCGGACACAAGATATCCAGGCGGCGTCTCGGCGCGATCGTGCTGGCGCTGCGGATCGAACCGGGTCGTTTCACCGGGGCGAGCGATCCTCGCAAGGGGGGTCGACCGGCGGGTTATTGAACCCACGTGCGTCCGGGGGGCTCAGCGGGCTCGACGGACGAGTCTCCCCGCCGGAGGTGGTGCCGTGCGGCCGTCTGCCGGCAAAACACCAAAAAATAAATCTTGAAGTGGAACAAACGGGCGGAGAAAACATAAAGTCATATAGGGAAGAAGACATCCTGCCGATCGCGCCGACGGGCGGGGACGGCGGAGGGGCCAGCGTGGACGAGCACAGCCTGCGATGCTTCGACCAGGAGAGCAGGTGAAGATGGATATTGCCAGCATCAGACCGTTGTTCCCGGTCACGAGGAACTACAACTTCCAGAACCACGCTGGAGTCGCCCCGATGTGCGCCCCGGCCGCCGAGGCCATGCAGCAGTACGCCCGCGAGGCCTGCGAGTGCGCCAACGTGCGGACGGACTTCTACCGCGAGGCCGAGCAGGTCCGCCGGCTGGCCGCCCAGCTCATCAACGCTGCGTCGGAGGAGGTCACCTTCGTGAAAAACACCACGGAGGGGCTGGGCTGGGTCGCCAACGGCCTGAACTGGAGCACGGGCGAGAACGTGGTTACCACGAACGTCGAGTTTCCGGCCAACATCTACCCCTGGATGGGCCTGCAATCGCGGGGCGTTCAGCTCAGGATGGTGCCGGAGGAGAACGGGCGCGTGCCGGTCGAGCGGATCGTGGACGCCATCACCAGCAAGACGCGGGTGGTGACGGTCTCGGCGGTGCAGTTCGCCAGCGGCTACCGCACCGACCTGGCGGCGCTGGGCCGCATCTGCAAGGACAAGGGCGTGCTGTTCTGCGTCGACGCCATCCAGGCCCTGGGGGCGTTTCCCATCGACGTGCGGGCGATGAACATCGACTTTTTGTCCGCCGACGGCCACAAGTGGCTGTGCGGGCCCGAAGGCTGCGGCATCTTCTACTGCAACCGGTCGCTCATCGGCCACTTGAAGCCGGTGATGGCCGGCTGGTTCTGCATGGTCGACGCCCAGAACTACGGGAGCTACCGGTTCGAGTTCATGGACAACGCCCGCAAGTTCGACACCGGCAGCTACAACTTGGCCGGTGTCCTGAGTCTGGGGGCGTCGATCCGGCTGATCCTCGAGGTGGGCATCGACAAGATATCCTCGCATGTCCTGATGCTGACCGACCGGCTGGTCGGAGGGCTGCGCGACAAGGGCTACCGCGTGGTCTCGTCCCGCCGTCCGGGCGAGGCCAGCGGGATCGTGGCCTTCATCTCCGACGTCCACGATCATCACAAGATATACCGGCACCTCAAGGCCGAGCACCGCATCGTGATCGCCGTCCGCGAGGGCCGCCTGCGGTCCAGCCCCCACATGTACAACACCATCGAGGAGATCGACCGCCTCGTCGATCTGCTGCCCGGTCACTGATCGCACTCTTGGGGGGCGGGCATCCCTGCCCGCCTTCTTTCTCTCCATCCCAGGCGCGGACATCGTCGGCACGGCGACCAGGCCTGCGCCGTAATCTAGGCGCGTCCCCGTTTCGACGTCCGCCTTCTTCCTTTCAATCCCAAACGCGGGGCATCGTCGCCGAGGCGATCGGGCCCGCGCTATAAACTAGCTGCGTCCCCGTTTTGATGATCCGTTGACGATAGGGCATCGTTCCAGACCCGGTCATCAATATCGTTGTTCCAGAAACCCAGCGCTGATTCGCTCGCCTCGGCCAGGTCGGTCATACTGTCGTCAACGGGCAGCAGGATCACTTCGACCATCTGGCCAGCCGGCAGAGGCAGATCATGCAGATGAATGATGCCTGCCGGTTCGACTCGCTTCATGATCCGCAAGGCGCGCATGCCTCAGCCTCCAAAACCGCAACGCCCAAGGATGCCGGCCAACCCGATCAAGACTCTGACGGAAGCCGCGACTGACTTCAACGGCCTCGCATGGCCGCGTGAGCGAGCATCCCAACCCGTGCCGATGGGTATAACATCGGGGCGGGCAGCGGCATTGTTGGCGCGGGGCGGGTCGATC
>JACQVT010000815.1 GCA_016209665.1 Planctomycetota bacterium
AGCTGCCAGGGCGTGGTGCTGCTGCCGGGGTAAAAGAAGTGCCAGGAAATGTTCACCTTCAGCGCGGTGTCGGCCGTGCGATCCACGACGTCCCGATAACCCGCCAGGTTCATCACCCGGTGATAGTCGGCCAGCACCGTCCCCGGCCGCGTCCGGACAATGGCAACCTTCGATCCAGCCATGTCCCTATTCTACGGAATCCGCCCCGGAAAGGTCGAGGCGTGAGGAGTGTGGGACCGGCTTGGAAGCCGGTCCTGAGTGTGAGGCCACCTTGCTCCGTCGGAGGCGAGTCCACCCAAGGCGCGATCCGCGGTGGCGGACTTCCCACCGGTCCGTTCCCGCTCAGAGGGCGTGCGAGAAGGCCTTTCCCAACCGCGCCCGTAGGAAGCTGACGGCGGCGGACGACGCCGGGGGTCAGCATGCCGCTCCCTGACGGGCGCGGTTCCGACAAGCGCGGGGCCTCTCACACACCCTCTCAGAAGATGTCGGCCATCCACTCGCCCCCGTGCTCGGGGTTCCCGACAAGCCGGTGATTTTTCGTATCGATCCACCAGTCGAGCGTTTCGAGGGGAATCTGGCCGAGCAGCGGCTGGCGGCCCTCGGGCAGGGCCATCACCTCGGCATGACAGGATCGGCCCTGGACCTCGATGATGGCGCCGCCGTAAACCTTCAGGCTCATCGGCCCGCTGACTGTCCGGGCCTCTCGGACGCGATGAAAGTCGAGCCCGAGCTGCTCTACCAGCGACTCAGGCAGGCAAAGGAATGTCGCCCCGGAATCGACGAGGCAGCCGACGGCCACTCGCCGGACGGCCTCGGGTGGGATCGCACCGGCGCTGGCCCGCTTGCGGTCGTCGGCATTCTCCACCGTCACCGTGACCAACACGCGGCCCATGTCCACTCCCGGCTTGGGCTCAACCACGGAAGGCATACGGCACCTCTCCTGTAGTCTAGAGTTGCCGCTCGACGGAATCAACCACCATGAAGACCGCGCACCACGGGAATGATGCACGCGGAAGGTCGGCCAGGGAATCCACCCGTTTACATCCGGTCGTGCGGAACCCCCACACCAACGAGCCACCAACTGTGAACAACCCACCCGGCGCTTACGCCTTGGCCAGGAGCTTTTCGACCGAGCCGACGAGGCGGTCCATGCGGAAGGGTTTGTTGATGTAGTCGTCGGCGCCGAGGCTCTCGGCCCAGGTCTGGTGGCGCTTGCCGGGGTTGCCGGTGATCATGATGATGAAGGGCTTGCTGCCGCGGGGCTTCTTGGCCTTGAGCTTCTCGAGGACCAGAAAGCCGCTGCGCTGGGGGAGCATGGCGTCGAGAATCAACAGGTCGGGCTGCAATTCGAGGGCCTTGGTGACGGCGGTGTTGCCGTCGGCCGCGGTCAGGAGTTCCGCCCCCGACTCCTTCAGCGCGGTCTCGATCGCGGTCAGAATGTCGGGGTCGTCATCGACAATGAGAATCTTCTTGCCATCATACGGCGCTGCCATCGGTCTACCTCCCCACGGCTTGGGCCAGTTCTCCAAGGCGGTTCGATTTCACGTGCGGACTCATGCAAGCGTGGTGCTGCGAGGCATCGTGAAGTCGGCGGTATGGGCTCAGTATATGGCCGGCCCAAAGCGAATGCAACGCCGACGGCCATAACTGACTGCCACGACAGCGGCAACGACTCGCCGCAAGCCCGGGCGGCCCGTTCGTCGGCCGCCGGTTTCTCGTCCGCTGAACCACGCCTTCCAACGACCGGCCGCCCCTCGCAAGGCAGGTTCGGGGAGTCCAAGCGCTCGGGCCACGCAAGGCGGGACGGGATATCTTTTGCTCCCCGCAAATCGGAATGGCCGTAAGCCCATGCGGCCACAAAGGTTGCGTCGGCAAGTCCCCACGCCGCCCCGTCCGATGCCGCGCCCACCCTACCGGGAGTCCGACCGGTCCCGGCCTTCGCCAGGTGCGACAACTCTCGGAGGACGTGCAACAAGCACGAGGCTCTTTGGAACCGTAACGCCGAGGCAGAGCCAGTCGGAACCGCGACCGCGAGGGAGCGGCGCTGGGGAAGCGGGCATTGTCCAATGCAGGCCGCTTTCCTTACGGGCGCGGTTCGGACCGGCCGGTTCCTTACGGACGCGGTTCGGATTGGCTTCTCACCACGCCCGTGGATCGCTTTGGCAGCCGGGTCAACTGTCTTGATCCCGATGGAACCACTCGGGTGGGACTTCCTCCGCGAGCCACCGGTCGATGCGTTCGAGAATCTCATCCCGGACCTGTCGAAACTTCCGCAGCTTCGCCGCTCCGTCATCCTTGACCGCGGATGGATCGTCGATCGGCCAAAAGAGTCTGACCGCCGCGGGGGCGAAGCTCTCCGGGCAGTTCCGCTCGGCCTGGGCGCACACGACGATCAGGAACAGGATGTTCTTGAGATGGCGGACCTCGTCCAGCCTCTTGGAGTGCTGCCCGCGGATGTCGATGCCGATCTCGCTCATCACCTGGTACGTAAAGGGATGGATGGGGCGCGGCCTGAGTCCGGCACTATGCACCTCGAAGATCCCGCCGGCACGATGTCTCAGCAGGGCCTCGGCCATCTGGCTGCGAGCGGAATTCCCGGTGCACAGGAACAGCACCCGTCGGGGGTCACGCTTGAGCGTGCTGGTGGGCCTCGATGGCGACATTGAGCGCTCCGGCATCATCCGTTCTTGCGGGCGGTCACGTCGATGCTGGTGATGTAGTCGGCGGCGGTCGTGCCTTGCGGCAGGGCCGCGGCGATCTTGCGATAGAGCGGATCCTCGAACTCACTGAGCACGGCCACGTACTGCGGCTTGGGCGTCAGCTCGATGTCCGTCAGACCGGCGGCGCAGAGCATGGCCTCGTACTCTTCGACCAGGATCGCCCCGGCCACGCAGCCGATGAGGGCATCCACCGTGTGGCGGACGGCGTCGGGCAGCGGCCTGAGCAGGGCGAGGTCCGACACGGCCACCTCGCCGCCGGGCTTGAGCACGCGAGCGATCTCCCGCCAGACCTGCGGCTTGTCGGGCGACAGGTTGATCACGCAGTTGCTGACGACCACGTCGACACTGTTGTCGGCCAAGGGCAGATGCTCGATCTCGCCGAGGCGGAACTCGACGTTGTCCAGGCCGGTGGTCTTGTGGTAGTGCGCGGTGTTGCGTCGGGCCTTGGAGATCATGTCGGGCGTCATGTCGACGCCGATGACGCGCCCCGTCGGTCCCACCTTGGGACCGGCGAGGAAACAGTCGAATCCGCCGCCGCTGCCGAGATCCAGGACGACTTGGCCGGGCGTCAATGCGGCGATGGCGGTCGGATTCCCGCAGGACAGGCCCATGTTGGCCCCCTGCGGCAGCGCGGCAAGCTGTTCCGCCGAGTAACCCAGCGTGGCGGCCAGCTCATCGGGCGAGCCGCCCGAGCCGCACGGGGACGATGATGAGGCTCCGCAACAGCCCTGCGCGCCGGTTACGGCCGCCAGCGTGCCCTGCTGGGCGACCTTGGCATACCCTTCGCGAACCTTCTCGCGTACGGCGTCGTTATTCTGTTCGTTGTTGCAGCACGTTGACATCGTTTGTTCCTCACGATCAGACTCTTCGCAATTGAGCGTCTCCAACAGCACCTGTGGGACCGGCTTCCAGCCGGTCAACTGGACCGCCAAGATGCCGCTCCCACACAAGGTCTTGTCAGTGTTCCTGGGTCGCCAATCGTTCCGCCGGCCCGCAGGCCTCGTCGGCCGCGGCCA
>JACQVT010000782.1 GCA_016209665.1 Planctomycetota bacterium
ACTACAAACTGCTGACCACTGACCACGGACAACTGACTACTGACATTCCACCGGATACATCGGCTCGCGGCCCTGGAGGACCGCGATAATATCATCGACCACATCGTTCATGGCCGCGAGTCCTTCTTGGGTCCGGGAGGCGACGTGCGGCGTCAGGACGCAGTTCGGGGCCGAGAATAGCGGATGATCGGGCGGCGGGGGCTCCGGGTCGAACACGTCGATGGCGGCCCCGGCCAGCCGACCCTCCTTGAGCGCCCGGGCCAGGGGTACGGCCTGCACCACCGGGCCGCGGGACGTGTTGACCAGGATGGCCGTCGGCTTGAAATGCGTCAAGGCCCGCTCGTCGATCATGCCGCGGGTCAGCGGCGTCAGCGGCACGTGCAGCGTGACCACGTCGGCGTTGGCATAGACGGCTTCGGCATCGGGCTGCGACTCGGCCGCGAACGGCAGATAGCCCACTTCGCGGATGTCGTAATAGATGACGCGGGTGCCGAAGCCCAGGTGCAGCCGCGTGCCGACCGCCCGTCCAATGCGGCCCATCCCGATGACGCCGAGCGTCTGATGGCCCAGTTCGATGGCCTGCGGGGCCTCGGAGCGCAGCGACGCGAACTCGCCCCGGCGGACGCGGGGGTCGAATTCGACGGTCCTGCGCTGCACGGCCACGATGAGCCCGACGACCAGGTCGGCCACCGCCTGCGTACAAGCGGCGGGCGTGTTGACCACGGTGATGCCGGCGGCGACGGCGGCGGCCACGTCGATGTTGTCCACCCCGACGCCGCCGCGGCCGATGACCTTCAGTCGGCCGGCCTGGCGGGCCGCCTCGATGACGTGGGCGGTCACGTGGACGTAGGTGCGGACGGCCAGGGCGTCGGCGATCGTGACCTCGGCCACCAGGCGGTCCTCGTCCGGCCTGTCCAGCAGCACCACGTCGCCCGCGGCGGCGAGGCGACTCATGGCGGATTCGTTGAACTTCTCGGCGACAACGATCCTCGGTTTCGACGTCTCAGGCATGGGCAGGAATTATGCAGATTCCGCGGCGCTTTACCAGCACGAAGCGCCAGCGAGTGCTCATCGGATCTGCAACAGAACAGGCGGACCGCATTCTGTCCAAAGGACCGCGTCAACTCGTTGACGCATCCGCATGGTAGGTGGCGGAGGAACGGCAACAAGTTGCCTCGGTCCTGAAGAACCCCCGCCCAGACTGTCACGGCCCCGTACTCGTCGAGCCGTTCGCGTCGTTGGATGGGCACTCGCTTGCGCTTCGTGCTGGTTCAATCGCACCGGGTCGACGATGTGGCCCAGCCGCCCTCGGCTGGGGTTGCCGGCGACGGGCGTGCACGGTCGAGGGCGACTGTGCCACACGGGGTGGCCACGTCCAGTCGCGCGGGCGCCGAGTCAGCCGCCGGTGGTGACGCCGAAGAGGGCCAGGGCGGCTTCTTCGTCGGCGGCGAACTTGAAATGCTTGTGCAGCTTGGCGATCTCGAACAGCCGCGCCAGCTCCGGCCGCAGCGAGCACAGGACCAGCTTGCCCTTGGCCTCCACCAGCTTCTTCTCGAGCGTGATCAGGATGCCCAGGGCCTGCGATGACAGCGACTGGACCTTGTCGAAGTCCAGGATGAGCTTGCGGTGGCCGCGGGCGTCGACGAGGTCATAAAGCTGCAAGCCGATCTGCTCGATCTGCGGCAACTCGCGGATGTGGGTGTCCACGAAGTTGACAATCATCACCTCTTTGATCGGATGTATCATGAGCCTGGGGGCCGGTGGCACGGTTAACCCTCCTGAAGAGGCAGCAACCCTCGGATAGAATTGACCCCCGCATTATAGCGTGAAAGTCCAGCGGGCCAAGCGCCCGGGATTACGCGTATCGGTCAGTTGAGACATGCCGGGGCGGCAAACAGGTCGGGGCCGCTGATGCACCGCTGAAAACGGGCGAAATCGACGTGGTCCACGTCGCCGTCGCCGTCCAGGTCGGGGCCGATGGCGCCGAAGCCGTCGGGTGCCACGTCGCACCCGGCAGGCAGGCTGCCGATGTCGTAGGGCAGGGCGGGGCCGCTGCCGCAGGCCGCGAGGATCAGCAGGTCGGCCACGTCCACGTGGCAATCGCCATTGAAATCGGCCGGACTGAGGGCGATCACTGTCAGCCCGCCGACTGCCGTCGCGGTCTGCCCGTCGGGGTTGATCAGGGTGATGTCACGCGGACCGCCGGCCGCCTCGGCGGCGATGGCGACGGTGATCTGAGCGCTGGTAGGGCCGGCGTAGGTGACATTGGTCACGGTCACGCCGGCGCCGGAGACCGAGCCAGTCAGGCGGTTGAAACCGGGCCCGGCGTCGTAGAAGCCCGTGCCGGTCAGCGGGATGGTCAGGCCGGTCGTGCCGGCACAGGCGACGACAGCGGGATTGCCGAGGGTGAGCGCGGGGGCCCGCAGTTGTACGACCTGGACACCCCAGGTGTTGGTGGCGGCGGTGAACTCCTGGACGGTCCACATGGTCATGTCGTTGCTGGGGTCCAGGCTGGTGTAGGAATAATCGCCCCAACGGCGACCGCGCGAACTGCCGGGGTCGCCCGCCGGGTTGTAGGCGAACGTCGAGGCGGTGTACTTCACTGGTGTCTCGACGGGGCCGCCGACGAGTTTGCCGGTGGTGCCGGCGTCGGCCCGCGACAGATTGCCCGCGATGCTGATCCCGAACGCCGCATGCCCCTGTCCGGAGACCATCACGGTGGGGATCCAGTAATACCGCGGGTTCTGGGAGGCCGAGTCGTAGATGGTGCCGGACTGTACCACGCTGGGTGTGCCGTCGAGGTTCTGCAGTTCGTACCACCGGACCGCCACGCGGCTGGGAACGACCGCGGCCGTGCCGTTGCTGTTCACGCCGATGTTGTGCGCCGTCCACAGCCGGCCGTTGCGGACGTGGGCGGCATACAGGCGGTCGTCGATCGCGTCGAGTCTGCCGCTGCTCCCGCCCGTGTTGCCCAGGTGAGGCACGGTGATGGGAAAGCGCGTCGACGGCACAGTGATCGAGACGTTACCGGAGATCGAGGGGGTACCACCGGGGTTGCTGATTCGGCGGAGCATGAGTCGGCCGAAGGTCGCGTTGTCCACGCCGATGACGTAGCCCTGGGTGGCCGACGGGGCGTAGTTGTCCACGCCCTGGGGCGTGTACGGCCCCGAGCCGGTGGGCGATCCGGTCAGGTTGCGGAACGCGGTGACGACGATCGGCCCCGGTCCGAGCACCGAGGACTTGCGGACCACGAACAGGGCCGTCCCGCCGTAGCTGCCGGGCGTCCCCAGGCCGCAGAACTGGTTCACGCCGATGTACAGGGCGTTCGCGTCGATGCCCAGCGTGGGGTAGTCCGCCAGGCAGGTCCCGTCGCCCGCGGGCGGCACCAGGCTCTGCTCGAAGAAGAAGTAGGTCCACACGGTTGAGGCGGTGATGGTGGGCCCGTCGCTGACGGCAATGAGCACGCGGTTGGGTGAGGTGATGTTCCCGAAGGCGTCCACGTAGACGTTGATGATGGTGACAAACCATCGGCCGGACAGCCGGTCGTACCGCACGCGGGGATCGCTCGTCCACGTCCCCCCGCGCACGGGATTGAAGAACACGTCCATGTCGGCGTTGAGGGCGCCTATCGCGCCGGTGGTCTTGTCGAACACACGGATGCGCCCATTGATCCCCAGCAGAAACTGCGTCGGGCCGACGGCGCCCATCGAGTCGGGCGGAAACGCGAACGCGTCATTGAAGGTGGCCGCGGTGAAGCT
>JACQVT010000783.1 GCA_016209665.1 Planctomycetota bacterium
AGGTAGTGGTCGATGCGATAAATCTGGTCCTCGTCCAGCACGCGCCCGGTCCCGCGGTTGAGCGCCAGCGCAGATTCCAGGTCGTGGCCGAACGGTTTCTCGATGATCACCCGCGAGGGACAACGATCGCCCGGGCCGCGGATCAGCCCGGCGGCGCTGAGATTCTCGACGATCGGCTGGAAGAACTCCGGCGCCGTCGCCAGGTAGAACAGGCGCTGGCCGGGTGCGCCCCGCTCCGTCTCGATGCGTTCCAGAAACTCGGTGAGTCGGCGGTAGTCGGCCGGCTGGTCGAACCGCAGCGGGCAGTAATGGACCCCGGGGGCCAGGGCGTCCCAGACGTCGGCATTCCTGCCGGCTGCGGCGCGGCTCAGGTGCTTGTCGACGGTCTGCTTCAACGACTCGCGAAAGACAAGGTCGGTCAGCGTCCGGCGGGCGACGCCCACGATGGAGAAAACCCCGGGCAAAAGGCCTTGGGCGGCCAGGCGGACGAACGCGGGGATCAGTTTGCGGGCGGTCAGGTCGCCCGTCGCGCCGAAGATGACCACGGTCGAGGGCTCGGTGACGCGCACCGCGGCGACGTTGTCCGACGCCTGCGCCGGCATGAAGTCCACGGACGATCGATCAGCCATGCGGCAACCCTCACTGGCCGGGCCGGTGGAAACCCGGGATCCGTCTTCATAGGATACGCCCCCCGCCCCCCCGAGCCCACGGAAGGCAAGGGCCGGGTCGTCCCGGGGATTACTCCCCGCGACGACCCGGCCCTTTTTCCCTCCAAGGTCGCCGCCGTACTCGGCATGGAAGTGGGGAGGGTTGTGATCGTCGAAGAACCTCTTACGCCAGGAGCAGATCGACGATCAACTTGCGGGCGAGAGGGATGGCCTGGCGCTCGCCTCGGACCGTCGGGCCGGGTCTCAGCGGCTGGGAGGGCGCCCGCACGGCGAGCTGGGACGGCGGGGCTCGGGTGGGCTCGCGGATGGCCGGCGAAGTGGTCGGATGAGTGCGTTCACGCAGGAAGACCATCGGGCGGCCCTACCGACGACGCCCACCATTGGGGCGGGGGTCTTACTGGGCATCCTAATCGTTGTGAGCCGGACCGGCCGCACCGATCGTTGCGGACTACAATCCTATGCGCCCGAGCCCGTCGCCTTGACCGGACGCGAACACTCGCGATAATGCGCGGGATACGAGCAGCCCAAGATGTGAGTCGCCATGAAGGTCAGTTGTCCGAATTGCCATAAAGTGTTCAGCGCCCCGAGCGAGTGGGCGGGGCGGAAGGTGAAGTGCCCCGGATGCAAGGGGCCGGTGAGCCTGCCCCGCACCGACGATGGCGGCGAGAGGGATCTGGGCTTCGACCTCGGCTCGCTGGCGAGCATGGAGCAAGGCGGCGAGGTGATCGTCCGCGAACGCAAGACCAAGCCCCTGAGCCTCAAGGAGGCCCAGGCCCAGCAGGAGGCCGCCCGGCGTGAAGCGGGAGAGGACGAGCCACCCGCCCAGGTGGATCCCACCATCCGGCTCTGTCCCGGGTGCGGCGAGAGGGTCCAGAGCCCCGAACTCTACAGTGACCTGATCTGCCGCCACTGCGGGGCGACGATTCCCGGCCGCGAGATCAAGCAGGAGCAGACCCGCTACACCACGCTGAGCGACCGCGTGACGATCAGCGTGACGTTCTACACGGGCTTCGGAAGCGCCGCCCTGTATCCGATCCCGGCCTTGGGGTCGATCGGTTTGAGCATGGTCATCGCCCTGGGGGCGATCGCCGTAATTCTGTTCCCGATCCTGGGTTTCACGGGGGCGTCGGGGGCCAACGAGATCAGCCGCGAGCGTACCGACTTTGGATGGGTCGGGCTGTTCCTCACCGTGATGTTCACGGCCGAGGCCCTTTATTTCGGCGCGGTCGCCTACTACGTCCTGATCGACACGATCCGCACCACCACCTCGGGCGCCGAGCAGCCGCCGCCGTTGACGTGGAGCCCGGTCAAGCTCGGCAGCGCACTGGGCGGGTATGCCGCCCTGCTCGGCTTCTACGCCCTCGTTGTCATGCTGTTGTTCATGGCCAGGCAGGGCTCGATGTTCGGGAGCCTCGACGACTTGCAGCACCTGCTGTCCGACCCGGTCAGCCTGGCAGTCCTGGCCCTGCTGACGTTCGGCGTGCCGATGAACATGATCGGGCTGGCCAGCAGCCACGCCGTCGACGGGCTGAACCCGGTGAAGCTCGGGCCCTCCATCCTGCGAACGGTCGGCCATTACACGTTCCTGTTCCTGATCGTGGTGCTGTACCTGGGGTTTTACTTCGGCGTGATGTACGCGGCGATGAGCTGGGCCGGGCCGATGCTGATGCAGGCCATCAGCGGCGGTTCCGACCTGGGGCTGGGGAAGATCATGCTGAACGCACTGATGGGACTGGCGGCATGGTCCGTGCTCGTGGGGGCGGCGTTGTACTTCGCGTATTCGATGGGTCGCGTCCTGGGCCTGTTCTCGCGGACGTACCGGGCAAGACTTGCATTTGAACTGTAATTACGGAACCGGGGCCGATTCTTTCATCCGCCGGACGATCTCCGTTCGATATTAACTGCGGGGTCACCCGTGGCGGCGGGGAGGGTTCATCCGCTGGAGCCGGGCCGGATTTGGGCGGGCCCGGTCCATCGGCTAGAATGGCCGGTTCAGAGGGGTTCGCCCAACCGGGAAGACGCATGATCAGCGGGAAAACGAAGTGGCTGCGTTGGGGGCCGGTCTTGCTGCCGGCGGTGGTGGTCGTGGTGCAGACGGGTTGCGCCGTACCCCAGCCGCCGGGCCACGGTCGCTGCTCGCGGTTCGTCGAGCCGAGCACGCACACCGGCTACTGGCTGTACCTGCCGGCGGACCACGTGAGCCGTCAGGGGCAGCATCCCGAAGGCGAGCGGTGGCCGCTGGTCGTGACGTTCCACGGACTGCGACCCTACGACGACGCCAACCCGCAGATCCGCGAATGGCAGATCGAGGCCGACCGCTACAATTTCATCATCGTGGCCCCCGAGCTGCGGACGTGCGATACACTGACGATCATCCCGCCCCTGAACAACGCCGACTATCCGTTCATCAAGGCGGACGAGCAGGCGGTGCTGGCGATCATGGACGAGGTGGCCCGCCGGACCGATGCCGACCCCTCCCGCGTGCTGGCGACGAGCTTC
>JACQVT010000784.1 GCA_016209665.1 Planctomycetota bacterium
CTCCTGGAACACGTAGGCGATTTGCGTGTGGAGGTCTTTCAGCGACACTTCGCGGATATCGACACCGTCGATCAACACTCGGCCGTGCCGGGGGTCGTAGAAGCGGGCGACCAGGCTGGCCAGCGTCGTCTTGCCGGCGCCTGTCGGCCCGACGATGGCCACCACGCTGCCGCCCGGCACCTCGAATGAGACGTCCTTGAGCACGGGCTTGGCCGGGTCGTAGCCGAAGGTCACGTGCTCGAACCGCACCGTCCCCGGTCCGTCGGGCAGCGGCCGGGCGCCGGGCTTCTCGGCCACCGAGGTCGGCGTCAACAGCACTTCGTGCAGTCGGCGGGCCGAAACGATCGCGCTTTGATACTGGTCGTTGATGACCGAGACCTGCTGCAAGCGGCCCAGAATGGCCCCCATCGCCGCCCCCAGCATCAGGATGTCGCCCGCGTTCAGCCGCCCCTTGATGATCAGGACGCCGGCGGCCAGGAACAGCGTCAGGTGGGAGGCCGTCGCGATGCTCCGCATCACGGGGGCGAAGTTGGCGAACATGCGGATGCGCCGCATCACCCGCCGGAAGAACTCGTCGCAGTTGGCGCTGTACTTGTTCACCTCGAGCTGCTCGGTCGCGAACGCCTTAACCACGTGGACGCCGGCGATGTTCTCGGCGATCAGCGAGACGTCCTTGTCGCCGGTTTCCATCGCCGCCTTGAGGGCCGGCTGGGCCCGTCGGCTGAACCGCAGGATGTACCAAGTCCAGACCGGCAGCGGAGCCAGGGCCAGGGCGGCCACCCAGGGCGAGCGCAGCAGCAGCAGCGTGATGTAGCCGCCCACGATCAGGGCGATTTCCAGGCTGATCAGCACCGCCGAGTTGATGAACGCCCGCACGTTCTGCAGGTCGGTCAGCGAACGGTTGATCAACTCGCCGGTCGAGATCCGGTCGTGGAACCGAAAGCCCGCGTGCTGCAGCTTGTCGTAGACCGCCTCGCGGATGTAAAAGACCATATTCATGCTGAGCTTGTTGTTGGTGACCTCGCGGAGGTACGTCAGCACGCCCAGGCACGCGGTCAGGCCGGCCAGGGTGAGCACGATCCGCCTCAGGCCCGCCGCGTCGGGCGAGTCGCCGGTGATCCACGCCCGCATCCCGCCCGGCGTCGTCGGCTGGCCCTTGACATTTCGCGCCTCGCGGAGCGAGGCAGAACGGGCTTCGCCCGTGCGAAATGTCAAGGGCTGGGCGACGAGGTGGATGTCCTTGATCCGGTTGACGGCCTCGGCCGTGAACCGCACCGACGTCACCTCCGCCCCCGTCCACAACGCCAGGTACAGACAGGCCAGGGCGGCCAGCGGCTTGACCGGCCGCAGAAAGCCGAACATCCATTTCAGCAGGAACCAGTTGGTAAGTGATGGGTCGTCGCTACACACGGATGATGCCGCATCCCGGTCCGCCGGCGCGTCGGCTGATGGCTGTCGGAGGTCCCCACTGCCCAGGGTCGCGGCGAGCCATGCTCCACTTCGCCGGAATACAGCATACTATCGCGGGCCGTTCGGTTTTTCCAGCCACACGGCCGCGCAATGTCCGACCGTCAGAGCGCCGAGCGCAAGCGAGCGGGTTGCTGCGGGGACGTTTGGCCGGTCGATGCCGGAGCAACCCACTCGCTCGCGCTCGGGGCTCTGAAACCACTCGTTGCCGGGAGCCGGAACTGGCATCCCCCTAGTCGCGGCGGGGGCGGACCGACGCTAGAATCAGGCCCGGGCGACGCCGTCAACCGGTTCTGTCGTCCGCCCGTTCGCCATACGTCCCGGAGCCCAGACACATGAACCACCCTCGTCCCCGCTGCCCAACCACGACCACGGTGGCGGCCGTCAGCGTCATGCTCTTGTCATCCATCCTCCTGCTTGCGCAGGGAGAAGCGGAAGGCGGGCAGGGATGCCCGCCCCCCAAGACCGTCGTCAGCGTAGCGTCGGGAGCGGCGGCGTCGACTGCGTCCGGCCCGGCGGCCGCGGGGCCGCCGATCAGCGGCGAACCTTACGAACTTGGTGGCCGACGGCTGGTGTTCACGAGCTGGCAATACGTCCGGCCGGGGTCGTTCGCCTGGCTCGATGAGAAGGGCAACAACGTATCCGTCGTCGGCACCCAGGGGCCGACCGAGGCGCGGTTTCGGCGCGCGGACTACCCGCACGGCATCCGGCTCGTCACCCAGTCAGCGCAGCGGGAGGGGCCGATCGTCGCCAACGACCGTCCCGACGAGAGCAAGGGCATCACCTTCACCACGTTGCTCAAGGATGGGGATACGTACAAGGCATGGGCGACCGCCGCGGGCGAAAAGGCCAGTAGCCTGGTTTACCTCGAATCGAAGGACGGCCGCCAATGGACCCGTCCTGACGTGCGCTTCGAGCTGAATGGACGTCCCGACACCAGCCTGAACCTCGGCGAGGGCACCGTCTTCATTGACCCTTCCGCACCGCCGGCCGAACGCTTCAAGTGCGTCACGCTCCACCGTATGAGCTACGACGAGTTCGAGGAGTTCAAGCGCCGCCACCCCGATCGCTGGGAACCGCGGGCCAAGCGCGAGGACGTCGGCCAGGTGTTCTACGTGCAGGGCCTGGTCTCGCCCGACGGCCTGAAGTGGACCAGCCTGCCCGAGCCGCTGTCCGTCGAACACAGCGACACGCAGATCGTCGGCTGCTACGACCCGCAGTTGCGGAAGTACGTCATCTACACGCGGAACTGGATGGTCAGCCCCAAGTCCCCCCGGGCGAGAGAGGAATGGGGCAAGGCCTGGTACAGCGTGGGGCGACGATCCATCGGCCGGACGGAGAGCGACGATTTCCGCCGGTTCCCGCTCTCGCAGATGATCCTGGTCCCGCCGCTCGACCTGCCGCCCTCGGACGTGCTGTACACCAACTGCAAGACGACCATCCCCGACTGCCCCATCAGTCACGTGATGTTCCCGACCGTCTGGCACACCGCTGATGATTCAACCAGCGTGGTCATGGCGGCCAGCCCCGACGGGCGGGCGTGGGACTTCGTGCCCGGCGGAGCCGTGTTCAATACCCCGGCCTTCGGCGAGTGGGACGGCGGCTGCGTGTTCGCCCGGCCCAACCTCGTCGAGCTGCCCGACGGCAGCTTCGTGCTGCCCTACACCGGTTACCTCGTGCCCCACAAGTACCCGCGCGGACAGATCCGCTTCGGCACCGGCTATCTGGTCTGGCCCAAGGGCCGCCTCGTGGCGCTGGAGGCCGCGGAACTGGGCGAGTTCGCAACCATCGCCTTCATGCCGCCGGGCCGCCGACTGCTGGTCAACGCCGTCACCACCCGCGCGGGCAGTCTGCGCATCGAGGTCGCCGACATCAACGGCGCGCCGCTGCCCGGCCGATCGTTCGCCGAGGCCGACCCCATCTTCGGCGATCAGTATCGCACGCCCGCCGCGTGGAAGGGACAAGCCGATCTGGGATTCGAGGACGGCACGCCCGTCATCCTGCGGTTCCACCTGGACCGGGCGAAGATCTTCGGACTCGATTTCGAGTGAGGACGATGGACCGGCGCTATCCTTTGTCGACGCCGAACCCCACGGACTGTGTCCCGTGGTCGCTAATTGCGATGCTCTCGTTCACGGTGCCCCCCGCGATCGCGCAGACGATGCGCCCCACCACCGCGGGTGATCCACCCTGTGTCGGGAACTGGACTTCTCCCCGCGTGCAGTGGCAGCCGATCTCCCTTCGCGACGTTCGGCTCGGCGGGTTCCTGGGCGAACACGTCGATGCGAACAACCGGGTCAGCCTGCCGGCCGGCCTGACGAGCCCGATTCCCGCCGCGTTCGACGCGATCGCCGCCGGCCAGCCACCGCCCGACGCCTGCCGACGATTGGCCAGCGATTCTGACCTGTACAACCACTACCTCGGCGCGAGCTCGCGGGACCACCTGGCCC
>JACQVT010000807.1 GCA_016209665.1 Planctomycetota bacterium
ATCCAGGTGCTGATGGCCGAGGTGACGCTCGACGACCGGTTCGAGCTGGGCATGGAGTGGGCCCTCCAGGACCTGCTGTTCAGCGAGCGCGCCTTCGTGGGGAACAACGGCATCATCCAGGGCGACAACTTCGACTTCATCGGCGGCACCGACCTGGGGGCCAGCGGGTCGGGTACCGGGATCAGCTTCACCATCACCGGCTAGGACTTCAATTTCCTGGTCCATGCCCTCCAGAGCGAGGGCCGCCTCGAGGTGCTCAGCCGCCCCTCGCTGCTCGTCCAGGACAACCAGGAGGCCAGCATCGAGGTCGGCCAGCGCGTGCCCTACATCCGCGACGTCGTCATCAGTTCCACCGGGTTCGCCACCCCGAGCATCGACTTCGAGGACGTCGGCGTGAACCTCGAGGTCACGCCCATCATCAACCCCGACGGCTTCGTCAACCTGGAGATCGCGCCCGAGATCTCGACCCTGTCTCCCTCGACCGTGAGCCTCGGCGGCGGCATTGCCTTGCCGATTATCAACCAGCGCAAGGCCTCGACCGCCGTGACGGTCAAGGACGGTGAGACGGTCATCATCGGCGGGCTGATTATCAGCAGCAGCAGTGACTCGGAGTCCAAGGTGCCGATCCTCGGCGACATCCCGTTCGTGGGCGTCGCGTTCCGGGCCACCATCCGGACCATGACCAAGACCGAGCTGCTGATCGTCCTCACCCCGCACGTCATCCGCAACCCCGACGACGCCCGGGCGATGTCGGTGGAGATGCGGGACCAGACGGGCCTCATGGAGAACACTCGGACCAGCCCGTTGATGCAGAACCTGCAAGTCAAGCCGGGGGAGGACCAACTAGGTCCGGCCGACGAGCAGCACAGATCCGGTGCTCCCGGCGATGGCAGGCCCGGCGATGAGATGGGGCCGGCGATCGAGGAGCAGGGTCCGCCCACCACCTCGATCGAGTTTGGCCCCGAGCGTGACTCGATCGCGGTCCTGAGATGAGACACGAGGTGCAGGTATCGCAGACATGAGGCCGACGCTCCGGTACGATCGCCGTCATCAGTTGACCGGCACGGCCATGCTGGCCGTGTTGACCGCCGCCGGCCTGGCCGGCGGGTCCGGCTGCCAGCAGACTCAATCGTCGGCGAGTCAAGCGTGGGGGTCCGCGCGGACAAACGCCGGCGGCGGCAACAAGAACCGGCCGAACCCCGAGCAACCCACTCCCGAGGAAGTCGCTCGGATGATCGAGCCGAACGTCCTGGGCGTGAAATGCTTCTACGATCCGCGCAACCCGTGGATCTGGAACATCGAGCACACGCAGGTCCGCGGCGTGCGGATCGGGGCCCTGTACCTGTTGGGGCCGAAGTCGACCGGCGTGTTCGGCGACGGCGTGATCCATCCCCGGCTGTTCGTGGCCTACCACGACGAGCAGGGCAAGCTGCAGTACAAGCTGGTCAAGGAGTGGACGCTGGACGTGCAGCAGGCGATGCCGTTCCGGGCGAAACGCCGGTCCGACGGGGGCTGGGGGTACTCCTTGTTCCTACCCTGGGGCGATCTGAACCTCGCCGGCCGGGAGATTCGCTTGACCGTCTCCTTCGAGCGCACCGACGGCATCGTCATTTCCGGCAGCAAGAAGGATTTTCGCGTGCCCAGGCCTGACAGTCAGGGCTGAGCGGGCGGGCTTGGGCGGACAAAACCCGTCCGGACGGCCGCGTCACATCTGAACCTTGGGAGCCGATCGCGGGGCAGGGAGGTTCCGCATGGGACACCGGCAGTTGCGCAGACTGAAACGGGGCCTGCTGGCCATGACCGCTGCGGGCGTGCTGTGCTTCGTCGGCTATCGGCTGGACGTGTGGCCTTATCTGCGTTCGCCGCGGGGTCCGCGGATCATGTCGGTTGCCGAGACCTTCCAGCAGTTGCGGCAGTGGCGCCAGCAGGGCGCGTACGGCGCGATGGAGCCATACCTCCAGCCGGCCGCCCGCGAAGCTACCATCGACCTGCTCCTCGCCGTTGACGAGCTGATGACCGCCAACCGGGCCGCCCTCCAAGCGGTCCGGCAGGCCTGCCCCGACATCGACACCAGCCGGTTCGACCTGACGGTGATTCTGGACAGCCTGGACCTGTTTTCCCGCCGGGTCGAGTTGGTCCGCTGCGAGGAGATGGGGAACACGGCCGCGGCCATCGCCGAGGTTTCCGGCCGGTTGCCTCTCGTCGAGATGCATTTCGAGCGGCATGACGGGCGGTGGGTCTACGTACCGGGAACCGAGAATCGCAACGTTGTCGATCTCATCCGCAACATGACCCGGTCTTTGGGCCAGATCGCCCTCGTGTTGTCGGGCCGCCCGGCGACCGCCGAGGAGGTCGACTACGAGTACCGTCTCCGGCTGGCGCCCAAGCTCACCCGGATGCGGCAGCAGCCCGGCACCCCGCCCCCGGCCCAGGACCGGCCCCAGCG
>JACQVT010000809.1 GCA_016209665.1 Planctomycetota bacterium
ATGTTCGCCCGCTTCGCCCCGTCCCGCCGGCCGGCCCCCACGCCCACCCGCTCGATCCGCATCGCCGGCAGCGGACCGTACTCGCTCGCCAGCGTGGTCAGGATAGCCGCCCCGGTGGGCGTGATCAGTTCGCCGACCTCGTCGCAGTCGGCCAGCGGCACGCCCTTCAGCAGCATCGCCGTCGCCGGCGCCGGCACCGGCATCACGCCGTGGTCGCAGACAGCCGTCCCGCTGCCCGCGGGAATTGCCGAGCAATGCACCTGATCGACGCCCAGCCGCCCCAGGGCCACGCACGCCCCCACGACGTCCACGATGGCGTCGATCGCCCCCACCTCGTGGAAGTGCACCTTCTCGATCGTCATGCCGTGCACCGCGGCTTCCGCCTCCGCCAGTCGGGTGAAGATCGCCACCGCCCGCTCGCGCACCGGCGCGGCGAGGCCGGACCCCTCGATGATCTCGCGGACGTGCTTGAGATGGCGGTGCGGCTTGTCGACGCCCGCGTCCACGCAGACCTCGATCTGCGTGGCCGCGAACCCCTGTTTGCGGACCGATCGTGCCTCCAGCGACCAGCCCGGAACGTTCAACCCGGCCAGATCGCTCCGCAGGACCTCGACGTCCAGCCCCGCATCGAGGCAGGCGGCCAGGATCATGTCCCCGCTGGCCCCGCTGAAACAGTCAAAGTAGCCGATTCGCATGTCGCCCAACCCGTCGCGGATGCGTCACCGCCGTCGAGTGTACGCCCCCCCAGAACCGTTTGCAAATGTTCCTGGGTTTTCCGTTTACGAGCCGCGGGGTTCATCCCCGCGCATGACGCCGCCCGTTGTTGCCCGCCCGCGCCATCGTCTATAATCCTCTGCCCAGGGCACCTGACGGAGACCAAAGCGAATGCCATCGGAGTTCCAGATCGGCGAGCGGCTCGGCCCCCTCGTGGACCGTGTGGTGGAAAGCTATTTCAGCGACGAGCGCACCCGCCACATCGACCGGGCGTATCTGCCCAGCCGGGCCGAGGTCGTCCAGATCATCGAGCTGCTGCTCGAGCTGGGCTATCCCGGCTACTACGGCCGGCAGGGCCTCAACCGCCACAACGTCCGGTTCCACGTCGGCGAGCTGCTGCCCCGCCTGGGTGAGAAGCTGTTCGACCAGATTTACCAGGCCCTGTGCTACCAGCAGGAGACGAACGGCCAGACCAAACCCGGCCAGTCCCCTTGCGACGCCAAGGCCCGCGAGCTGACAATGGCGTTCCTCGAAAAGATTCCGGCCATCCGCGAGCAGCTTGCCGGCGACGTTCAGGCCGCCTACGACGGCGACCCCGCCGCCGTCAACACCGACGAGGTCGTCCTCGCCTATCCCGGCGTCTTGGCCGTCACCGTGTACCGCTTCGCCCACGAGCTGCACCTGATGGGCGTGCCGCTCATCCCCCGCACCATGACCGAGTGGGCCCACCAGATGACCGGCGTCGATATCCACCCGGGGGCCAGGATCGGCCGCAATTTCTTCATCGACCACGCCACCGGCGTCGTCATCGGCGAGACGTCCGAGATCGGCAGCAACGTCAAGCTCTACCAGGGTGTCACACTAGGGGCACTGTCGTTCCCCAAGGACGAGCGCGGCCGGCTCATCCGCGGCCACAAGCGCCACCCCACCCTCAAGGACCGGGTGACCCTCTACGCCAACGCGACCGTCCTCGGCGGCGAGACCGTCCTCGGCGAAAACTCCATGGTCGGGGCCTCCGTCTTCCTCACCTCCAGCATCCCCGACAACGCCATGGTCCGCCTCAAGGACCCCGAACTCCGCATCCGCAAGCTCCGCCCCGACCAACCCGACGAACCCGACTGGGCCGTGGACTTCCAGATCTGAGGCTCCACGGGCCCACGAACAGGTTAGCGGAACAGTTGGGCCTGCACCTCGACCTTGCCGCCGAGGCTGAGAACCTGCGGATGGAACTGAGCCAGTCTATCGAACTGGTTCAGGCAACGCGCCAGCTTGCCCAAGTCCAGGCGACAGAGAACCTCGGCGGTAATGGGACGCTTGGCATCCCAGAACACCAGGGACGACAGGAGCCGCTGAGCCTCTGGGGAATCCAGCAGACCCAGCAGTAGTTGGGCCTCCTCCGGGCCGGAGCAAGGTAAGTGGTAGGTCGTATCGTCAAAGACCGTCGGCTTTCCGCGGAAAGGGCCGATGGCCGAGAACCCTAACCGCTTGTACAGTCCGCAGGTAGCGACTTTCCACGGGGCAAACGTATATGGCCCGACCCCGAAGACCGAGAAACGGGGCCTGCCACGATAGATCGAACTGGCCCGTGCGTCGAGTTCGTCAGCGTGCCGGCACAGGTACTCCCACGTGAGAGGGGCCCGCGCCTCGATCTGGGCGGTATCCTCTCCCGGGCTCGATTGAGTGACGATCATGAGTCTGCGGCGGCGGGACTCCTCGCCCCGCATCACTCCGGCGCCCTTGAGAAGGGGGAAGAGATACGTCTCTTCGAGGTCCACAGCCTCGCCCAGCCCGTTGACCAGAGCGTCCCCCTCCCGACACAACTCCATGACCCGGCTGCAATCGTGCTTGATCCCTGAACGCCAGCGGTAGAGGGGCCGCGACCTCTCGTCGACCAGCAGATGTCTCAACTGGTCGTAGTCTCTGGCGTCAGACACGAGCATGCCGTCACGCCAGCCGATTGACGCGATGACGGTCTCCGGCTGGTCGAGGTCGTGAATCGGGCAATCCATCGAGCACGGCTTCCCGTTCAACTCGCAGATGAGCAGACAGGCGCCCGCATTCACGCCGAAGAACCGCTTTGCGTCGATGAGATAGACCGCGGAGCCCCCAATGGGCAGACGACGTTTCCACGCATGTGCCAGGACCCGGCGGGCCACGTGCGTCTTTAACAGGAACGCCAGCGTTGCCGATCGGGTCCGACAGCAATCCACGAGGTGCAGGACCATCCATTCAGCGATATCGAAATTGGCCTTCCCAGTGATGGCATCAAGTCCCGCCCGACGCTGAAAGTTGGACTTGGTGGGCATGTTGGCGCTGCCCAGAGCGCCAAGCGCGGCAGAGGTCACCCACGGAGGATTGCCCACAAAGAGCAGAGGCTCCGGCGAATCGGCCAGCAACGCCGGCCAGTCACAGCAAAAAAAGTCTTCCAGCCGCAGATCCACCTTCGCAGGAATCTGCTCCTGGTTCAACCGCATCTTCGCCCGACGGAGGTACTCTCCCTGGATCTCCAGCCCCAGCAGATGTGCGGCCTCCTCGAAGCGCCGCCCGGCGGCAACCAGAAACGCACCCTCGCCGCAGGTGGGCTCGATCACCGTCCGCGGTTGAAACCCTCGCGATCCAATGACTTCGACCACCCGCCGAGCCAGTTCGTCGGGGGTCTGGAAATCCCCAAACTCAACTTGCTGAGAATGTGTTCCGGCCATCGCTATCTGACCCGTATGACCCCGTTCACCTCTCCCGCTCGTTCGATCACCCGGCGGTACTGCAGCCGCCACTGCAGAGCGTTCGAGATCGTGAGGTAGCCCTGCTCGGGAGGGCCGCGCATGATCTCCTCAGCCAACTTCTGAGCTTCAATCTCATCGACCGGCAACAACCTGTCGTGCATGAACGCAATCAGGTCGTCCAGATTACCCTCCTCCTCGACGATTCGCCGCAGAGCGCGGGTCATCTGGAAGTCGCCCGTCCGGTGCGATTCCACGAAGATAACGTGCTGCACGTCGAGCTTTGCCACGCGCGCCGAGTGGTCGTCTGTCTTGTCGTAAACGAACACCAGAAGCGAGTACCCGAGCCCGTATATCTTCTGCCGGGCTGACTTGAACGGACACGACGATTGAGGCTGGCGGATGCTCGTGGTCTTGATGTCGACCCCTATACCCGGGAAGTCAATCCCCTTGGCAGATGATCCTTCCTCGAATGAGTACCTGGCCGCCACTTGCTGCCGGAACTTCTGCTCGAGGTAGGTCCCAACGGCTTTGCCATCGGTGACACCAAACAGTGTCGGCTCGCCTCGCGCCGACTCCGCCCCAGCAAATGCAGCCGCGCACTGCTGCAGCGATGCCACTGTCAGGGCGGGTTTCATGTGCTCATCGTACTTAGCGGCGCGAGTAGAGGCAACCGCAAGCGAAAACCCAGAGCGGTTGCTCCTGGGCGCCGTGTTGGTTCAGGCCTTGCCTGGGTCACGTCCCCGGCCTTGGCCGCCCACGCTTCCGCCTCGCCTTCTCCCACCGGGCCTTCGCCTGCGGCGCCGGCGGCTTGAAGCTGTCGACCACGAACCCGCGATCGAACTCCCGCGTGTCGAGCTGCGACTCAGTAGACTTCGTTGTTTTAGGCTTCATCGGTTGCCCCTGCGATAGCGCCTGCTGGCTCGACGTCCTCCGCGCCTTGGCGGTTGAGGTCTTGTCTTTCGCCGCGTCTCCGCGTCACCGCGTCACCGCGTCGTTCAACTCAAGATGGCCTCAATCTCCGCCAGCTCCTCCGCCGCGAACGTCGCGTTGGTCAGGGCCGCCACGTCCTCCTCGATCTGCTCGGGCCGGCTGGCCCCGATGAGCACGCTGGTCATCTCGGGCCGGCGGAGCAGCCAGACGATCGCCAGTTGGGCCAGCGTCTGGCCGCGGCGCCTGGCGAGGGCATCCAGCTTGCGCACCTTCTCGATCGGCTCGCGGTCGGCCAGCCGCTTCGCGCAGATGTCGGTACTGCGGCCCAGCCGCGAGTCGGCCGGTGTCTGGCTGGCGAGGTACTTGTCGGTCAGCAGTCCCTGGGCCAGCGGGCAGTACGCGATCACGCCCATCCCGCACTCGGCACAGGCCTGGAGCGTGCCCTGCTCGACCTGGCGCTCGAACATGTGATAGCGCACCTGGTTGATGATCGGCCGGGCGGTGTGATACGCCACCGCGTGGGCGTGCTTGGCCCGCGTGTCGTCGGCGTCGTGGTTGCTCAGGCCCACGTACAGGGCCTTGCCTGACCGCACCGCCTGGTCGAGGGCGTCCATCACCTCGTCGGTCGGCGTGTCGGGGTCGGGCCGATGGGCGTAGAACAGGTCCACGTAGTCCAGTTGCAGCCGCCGCAAAGAGTCATCCAGACTGCTCAGCAGGTACTTGCGGCTCAGCCACTCGCCGTAGGGCCCCGGCCACATCAGAAACCCCGCCTTGGTCGAGATCAGCAGCTCGTTCCGCGGCATCTCCTTGATGATCCGCCCGCAGACCGCCTCCGCGTTGCCGTTCGGCTCGCCGTAGTTGTTCGCGAAGTCGAAGTGCGTGATCCCCAGGTCGAACGCCCGGAACAAACACCGTTTGCTCGTCGCATCATCGACGTACCCCCCATACGTCTGCCACGCCCCCAGCGAGACCGCCGGCAGCTTCACCCCCCACCGCCCGCAGCGCTTGTAGACCATCGACTCATACCGTGACTCGTTGAACGCAGCCACTCGATCCCGTCCTTCCCGGCCGCACCACGCTGCCCCGGCCAACTAGACGAACCAGCCTCGACCTCACGCTCACACAGGCATCCGCAGGATTGTGTCGACTCCCGCCCCGCGATGTCAACCATTGAACGCGCAACAAGGCCCAGCGTTGCGCAGCGCACCCTGGGTGCTGAACCGCAACGCGGTTCCAAAACAAAGCCCAGGGTCGCGCAGCGCACCCTGGGAACTGGGAACGGGGAACCCGGCCCGCCACCATTTGCCAACCCTGAACGGGTTGCATACCTCCCCGCCCGTCAGTCCCATGCGTACCGTTCGTCAATCTCCACGCCACACCTCCGGCAGATCCTCCGGAACTCGTCCTGGAAGTACGGGGAACGAGGCCCGTCACGATTCACCAACCCTGAAAGGGTTGCATGCCCCTACAAGCTACGCCAATGGAGCGAGGGGTAGACCTCCAGCGGGTCGTCGGCGGTCCTCCGATTGCGGCGTCTCGGCCGGCGCAGTATAAGGGTAACCCTCTGGCAAGACGCTTGCCTGACGAGAGGTCCTCCGGGGTACTGTCTCGCGAACTTGACGCGTCGAGACCACCGCGGCGGTCCGCTTTCAATAGACACTCTTGACGAAGGAGGTTCGTCCATGGCGCAGCGAAGCAGCCGCCGCAGTTTCCTGAAGACATCCACCCTCGCCGGGGCGGGGTTCTGGGTCGCCGCCCGCCCGACGTTCGCCCAGAGCCGCTCGCCCAACGAGAAGCTCAACGCCGCCGCCGTTGGGGCCGGCGGCAAGGGGGGCGGCGACATCCGCAGCATGGCCGATCTCGGCTGCAACGTCGTCGCTCTGTGCGACGTCGATGACAACAACGCCCAGGACACCTACAACAAATTCCCCGACGCCAAACGCTTCCACGACTTCCGCGAGATGTTCGACAAGATGCACAAGGACATCGACGTCGTCACGGTCAGCACGCCCGACCACATGCACGCCGTCGCCTCCATGATGGCCATGAAACTGGGCAAGCACGTCTACACGCAGAAACCGCTCACCCACGACGTGTACGAGGCCCGGATGCTCACCGAGGAGGCGAAGAAGGGCAAGGTCGTCACCCAGATGGGCAACCAGGGCTCCGCGGCCGACGGCCTGCGGCAGGCCGTCGAGGTCGTCCAGTCCGGCGCCATCGGCCTGCCCCGCGAGGTCCACGTCTGGACCAACCGGGCGGGCACCGTCTGGCCCCAGGGAGCACGGGGCCTGCTCGGACACCAGGGCATCCGGGCCGCCCTGACCGGCAAGGGTGAGCCGGCCACCCCACCTTCCCATGTGGCCTGGGCTCTGTGGCTCGGCACCGCCCCGCACCGCCCGTATGACCCGTGCTACGCGCCGTTCCGCTGGCGGGGCTGGCTCGACTACGGCACCGGCGCCCTGGGCGACATGGCCTGCCACACCGCCAACATGGCGTTTAGGGCCTGCAACCTCGGCTACCCCACGACCATCGAGGCCGAGACCTCCGAGACGAACGACCAGACCTACCCGCTCTGGAGCGTCATTCGTTACGAGTTCCCCGCCCGCCAGCAGCAGGTCCCGGGCCGCGGCACGGTCGAACTGCCTCCGCTCAAGTGGACCTGGTACGACGGCGGCAACGACAAGCCCGCCTGGGTCGGCAAGAAGATCGTTGAACTGGCCCAGGGCATGAACGTGCCCCTCAGCGGCTCGCTCATCATCGGCGACAAGGGAACGCTCTACTCCCCCGATGATTACGGCTCGGAATACCACCTGCTGCCGAAGGCCGACTTCGAGGGCTACAAGCCGCCGACGCCCTGGGTTCCCCGCGTCAACGGCCAGCACGATCGCGAGTTCATCCAGGCCATCAAGGACAACAAGCCCGAGGCATGCTATTCCAACTTCACCATCGCCGGCCCGCTGACCGAAACGGTGGTCCTCGGTTGCGTCGCCCTCCGCGCGGGCCGGAAGATCGAGTGGGACGGCCCCAACATGAAGATCACCAACGTCGGCGAGATCGGCGACAAGAAAAAGAAGAAGAAGGAAGAGGACGCCGTCGATCCCAACACCTTCCTCCGCCGCGAGTACAGAAAAGGATACGAACTCTAACCCGTGCTCCGAAGCTGTCGTCTTTGGGGGGCGGGCATCCCTGCCCGCCTCTCCTGTTCCCTCACCCCGTGCTCCGAAGCTGCCGTCTTTGGGGGGCGGGCATCCCTGCCCGCCTCTCCTGTTCCCTCACCCCGTGCTCCGAAGCTGTCGTCTTGGGGGGGCGGCCATCCCTGCCCGCCTCTCCTGTTCCC
>JACQVT010000810.1 GCA_016209665.1 Planctomycetota bacterium
AGCCGGCGTCGTTCTGCGGCGTGTGCGGCCTCAAGCCGACCTATGGCCGGGTGTCGCGGTATGGGCTGGTGGCCTACGGCAGCAGCCTGGACCAGATCGGGCCGTTCGCACGGACCGTGCGGGACGTGGCCCTGCTGTTGCGCGTGATCGCGGGCAAGGACCCGCGCGACTCAACCAGCGTGGACGAGCCGGTGCCGGACTACCTGGCCGGGTTGGATCAGCCGCTGCGGGACGTGCGGATCGGGTATGCCGAGGAGTACTTCGGCGACGGGCTCGATCCGCAGGTGCGGGCGGCGGTGGAGGCGGCGCTGGAGGCGTATCGGCAGGCGGGGGCGACGGTGGTGCCGGTGCAGCTTCCGCACATGAAGTACGCGATCGCGTGCTACTACCTGGTCGCGGTGGCCGAGGCGTCGAGCAACCTCGCCCGCTACGACGGCGTGCACTACGGCCATCGGACCGTGCGGCCGAAGGACTACATCGACGTGTACTGCTCGAGCCGGCAGGAGGGCTTCGGGGCCGAGGTGCGACGGCGGATCATGCTGGGCACCTACGCCCTGTCGAGCGGCTACTACGACGCCTACTACCTCAAGGCCCTGAAGGTCCGCACGCTGATCCGGCGGGACTTCGAGCGGGCGTTCGCGGACGTGGACGTCATCGCCTCGCCCACGTCGCCGACACCGGCGGTCCGGGTGGGCGAGAAAACCAGCGACCCGCTGGCCATGTATTTGATGGACATCTACACGGTGTCGGTGAACCTGGCGGGCATTGCCGGCATCAGCGTCCCGTGCGGCTTCACGTCCGAGGGGCTGCCGATCGGCTTGCAGTTGATGGCATCGTACTTCATGGAACCGCGGCTGCTGCGGATCGCCCACGAGTATCAGCGGCAGACCCAGTGGCACCTGGCCGAGCCCGCCGGTCATCCGTAGCTCAACAGGAAGGGTGTATCTGTCCACGCCTTTGTTCCCGCAGGCGTGAGGAGGCGTGTGAACGTAGGAACGTATGAACATGTGAATGTATGAACAGCGGAGTCATCGGTGCCGGATCGTTCTTCCGTTCATACGTTCATACGTTCACACGTTCATACGTTCGTTCCGTGGACCTTTCGCCGCATATTACCCGGCCTGAACAGGGTCAGGTTACAATGACCCCATGGCCGGCGTGCCGGACCCCATCGCCGCGATGCATCGGGCCAACCAGGCGTTCCACGCCCAGGCGCTGGACACGGCGCCGCTGACGTGCGGCCTGGCGCATTTCTCGACACAGTTCGGGCTGATCGGCAACCAGGTCCGCGAGGTGACGATCCCCGCCGGCATGACGGTCGCCCGGGCTTACGAGGAAGTACAGGCTTTTTTCCGCGGGGCCGGTGCGCCGTGCCGGCGCTGGACCCCGGCGCTGGGGCAGCCGACGGAGGAGCTGGAGGCATTCCTGGCGACGAGGGGCTTCGTTCCCAAGCGGCGGACGGTCATGGCGCTGCGGCCCTGGCCGGAGTTGCCGCCGCATCCGCGAGTTCGCATCGTGCCGGGGCGGGCGGTGCGGCAGGCCTTGCGCGAACTGCTGCTCAGCGACGAAGGGCTCGGCCGGACGGACCGGCGCGAGTTGGTGGCCCAGATGGTGTTGTCGCGGATGGACGATCCGGGCTTCGACATGCTGCTGGCCCTTGTGGACGGACAACCGGCGGGGCAAGGCGCGCTCCTGCAGGCCGGCCCGATCGCCGCCATCTACGACGTCTTCGTGCGGAAGGAGCATCGGCGGCAGGGCGTCGGGCTGGCGATCGTCGCCGACCTGGTGACGCTGTGCCGGCGGCTGGAGCTGCGGACGGTGGTGCTGGACGTCGACGAGGAAAACGCCGCCGCGATCGGCCTCTATGAGCGGTGCGGTTTTGTGCGGGCGGGCAGCAGCGTGGAGTTCGTGCGGGCGGCTCGCGAGGGCGAAGGGCTTGGGCGTAGCACGGCGGAGTAACGGACATGGCTCAACTACGAATCGGTGCCCGCTGGGTGCTGCCGGTGACGGACTCACCGATCGAGAACGGCCGGGTGGTGATCGACGGCGGGAGGATCGTCGCGGTCGAGAGCGGTGCGAAACCTCGAGTGGCGGACTTGGACTACGGCGACGCGGTCATCCTGCCGGGCTTCGTCAACGCTCATACCCATCTGGAGCTGACGGGGTTTCGCGGCCGCGTGCCGTTCACCGGCTCGTTCGGGGATTGGCTCCGCGGCCTGATCGCCCTGCAATCGGCCGAGGACGCCGAGCAGGCCATGTCGCGGGCCATCGCCGAGGGACTGCGGCAGTCGCTGGCGGCGGGCGTGACGACCATCGTCGACGCCGGCTGCGGGCAGCAAGCGGCCGATGCCTGGTGCGAGGCGCGGGCGAACGTCGTCGGGCTGTTCGAGGTCATCGGGATGGGGCCGCGAGCGGGCGGATCGCACTCGCGGTCGGTGGAAACGGTCAGGCGCTTGATGGAGCAGTGCACCGCGCGGGCTGAAGCCCGAGGCTCGCTGCGGCTAGGGATGTGTCCGCACGCGCCCTACAGCACAGCGCCGGAGGTCTACCGGCAGGCGGTCGCTTACGTTGAGGAGCGGGATTTGCCGATCGGCACGCACCTGGCCGAGACGCGGGAGGAACTCGAGTTTCTGTTTCGCGGCCGGGGCCCGTTGCGGGAACTGCTGGAGGAGCTGGGGTTGTGGGATGGTTCGTTCGAGCCGCCGGAGGTGCCGCCGGTGGCCTACGCCGAGTGGCTGGGCCTGCTGGCGTGCCGGCCGCTGCTGGCCCACGTCAACTACGTGAGCGAGCAGGATATCGCCCTGCTGGCCGAGCGGCGATGCAGCGTCGCGTACTGCCCCCGGACGCACCGGTTCTTCCAGCACGAGCCGCACTGGTACCGCCAGATGTTGGGCAGCGGCATCAACGTGTGCATCGGGACGGATTCTCTGGCGAGCAACGACAGCCTGTCGGTGCTGGACGAGATGCGGTTCCTGCGGGCCGCCGACCCCTCGCTGGACGGCGAACTGCTGCTGGCGATGGGCACGATCCGCGGGGCACGAGCGGCGGGCCTCGATGAGCGGGTCGGCTCGTTCGAGCCGGGCAAGCGGGCGGACCTGGTGGCGGTGCCGCTGGCCGCTTCGCGAGACCCCGTCGATGCCCTCCTGCGCGGCGCCAGCGAACCGATGGTCGTATACCTGGCGGGTGAGCCGATCGACCCTCGAACGCTCTGACGAGATTCTGTGTGGGACCGGCATCCTGCCGGTCCGATCGACCCGTTTCAGGGCCGATCGCCGATGCTGTCAGGGCCCCAGATCGAAGGGCCAGGCGAAGCCGGCGATCGGCGTGGCGGCCAGTAGACCGCGAGCCCGGGCGAGATCGTGGCCCGCGGCCCGGGCGGTGGCGAGCAGACCGATGCCCGATTCGCAGGCCGCCGGCCAGACTTCGGACCAGTCGGCATCGTCGACTGGCCCGTCGAGCGTGATCGCGTGGACGGGCGTGTTGTCGAGCACCCACCTGGCGTCCCGCGGGGTCTGAACGACGATGCCGACGAATCGGATGAGGCCGCCGTCGCGCAGCTCCTGGACGCGGCGGAAGGGTTCGCCGGCCTTGATCCGCTCGCGGTCACAGCAGTCCAGTTGCCAAAGGTCGACGCGGGTCCCACCGATCTGCCGCAGTAAATCCTCACAGGCCGCGACCATCCGGCGGTCCCAGCCGGCCGGCCCGACGTTGGCGACCACCACGAGCAGCGGATTTCCGCCGCGAAGAAAGGCCGGGGGACGCGCATCCAATGTACAGGTCTCGTCCCGCACAGTAGTCGAGATGCTGGATGCGACGTAGCACCAGTTGGCTTTTCTGAAGGGAGGTGGAATCGTGCCGGCGACCGCTGATGGACCGGGGACGGCCAGGCCGAACGGTGACAACAACAGCCCGGTGCTGCCGAGCGGGCGGCGGTCTGGGGACGGTGCGGGTCCCATGATGGCCCGCAATTGTAGTCCCGCCCCCGGTGCCGGTCCGTGACGGTCGGTTGACGGTGGCGCGGCACAACACCTATGATTGCTCTGTATCCGATTCGGGCGCCGGAGGTAGCATTTCAGGAGGTCACGATGGCTCAACTATACGACGACATCACGCAGACAATCGGGAACACGCCGCTGGTCCGCATCAACCGGATCATCCAGGCACCGGCGACGGTGTATGCGAAGCTGGAGTTCTTCAACCCGCTGAGCAGTGTGAAGGACCGCATCGGCGTGTCGATGATCGACGCCGCCGAGCAGGCGGGCAAGATCAAGAAGGACACCGTCATCATCGAGCCGACGTCGGGCAACACCGGCATCGCCCTGGCGTTCGTGTGCGCCGCCCGCGGCTACAAGCTGGTCCTGACCATGCCCGAGAGCATGTCGATCGAGCGCCGCAACTTGCTCAAGGCCATGGGGGCCGAGCTGGTGCTGACGCCGGCCAGCGAGGGCATGAAGGGCGCGATCAACAAGGCGGAGCAGCTCAAGGCCGAAACCCCCGGCGCGATCATCCCGCAGCAGTTCGACAACCCGGCCAACCCGGAAATCCATCGCCTGACGACGGCCGAGGAAATCTGGCGCGACACCGACGGCAAGGCCGACATCCTGATCTCGGGCGTGGGCACGGGCGGGACGATCAGCGGCGTCGGGCAGGTCATCAAGCCGCGCAAGCCGTCGTTCCAGTGCATCGCGGTCGAGCCGACGGACTCGCCGGTGATCACCCAGAAGCGGCACGGCGACGACCTCAAGCCGGGGCCGCACAAGATCCAGGGCATCGGGGCGGGTTTCATCCCGGCCAACCTGGATATGAGCGTCGTGGACGACGTGATCCGGGTCAGCAACGACGATGCCTTCGCCTGGGCCCGCAAGGCGGCCAAGATGGAGGGACTGTTGTGCGGCATCTCCTCCGGTGCCGCCTTGTGCGCCGCCAATCAGGTCGCCAACCGGCCGGAGAACAAGGGCAAGATGATCGTGGTGATTCTGCCCAGCGCCGGCGAACGGTATCTGTCGACGCCGTTGTTCCAGGAGGCGTGAGCGGGCGTGTGAACGTGTGAACGTGTGAACGTGTGAACGGCGGACTCATCGCTGCCGGATTGTTTTTCCGTTCATACATTCACACGTTCATACGTTGATTCCGTGGAGCCGCCGTGGCATCTGCCCAAGTCGATCGCGTCGAGATCGCCCGGCGGATGATCGAGCGACTCGATCTGCGGCCGGGCTCGGCGCATCGGTGCCCCTATCTGCCGTCGCAGCAGGCCCGGGACGTCGCGTTCCAGGTCCGACGCTTGCCGCCCGGTTTGTATCACTCGTTGATGGACCTCAACTTCCGTCGCAGCGGGTTGATGGTGTATCGGCCGGCGTGCCTGGCGTGCGATCAGTGTCGGGCCATCCGGGTGCCGACGCATCGGTTCCGCCCCGATCGTATCCAGCGGCGATGCTGGAGCCGCAACCGCGACGTCGCCGCGGGCATCGCCCCGCCGGTGCCCACGGCGGGAAAGTACGACTTGTACCGCCGATACCTGCGGGCGCGCCACAATCGCCAGATGGACGAGGCGTGGGAGGCCTTCAGCGATTTCCTATACCGCTCGCCCGTGGACACGCTGGAGGTCGTCTACCGGCGCGGCGGCCG
>JACQVT010000833.1 GCA_016209665.1 Planctomycetota bacterium
CTCCGCGCACTCGTACACCGTGCACCGGGGCCGCAGCGCGCTGACCACGCCGACGGAGTTGAACTGATAGATCCAGAAGATCGGCCGATCGAATCCCGCCCGCTGACAGGCCAGCCGGATCATCAGTTCGTAGGTCGCGCTGATGCTCCTGAAGATCCAGCGGGCCCGGCTCTGTCCGGGCAGAAACACCGGCGGCGTGTGGTAGACGAACAGGTTGGGCGAGCGCCGCTCCAGCGGCGACAGAATCCAGGTCAGGGCTTCGCGGGCGGCGTGCTCGGTCGGCAGCCAGGCCAGGGAATCCGGCGGCTCGACGAACAGGACGCGATTCCGGCGGGCCAGGCGCAGCACCGAGTTATGCACGGCGGTGACGTGCGTGTTCCACCGCTGGTGCGAGATGAAGACGATGTCCAGCCCTTGCAATTCATCGGTGGCGTCGGTATCGGCCATGATCGATCAACACGTTGCGATGTCACAGACGAGGCGGTTGTGGCGGCCCGCCGACGGGCCGCGGGACAGGGTCCACAGCGCGAAGTTCCAAGGCGACCAGGGCTACCAGCATCGCGCCCGCGCCGACCCTCAGGAACACCGCGGCGAAGGCGGCCCCCATGACGCCGTAACCACTGATTGCTACAAGGTTAGTTGGCACGCTGAGCAAAAGCAAGACAACGTCCAGCCATAACAGGCGGTTTGTGCGGCCTCGGGCGTGCATGATGACTTGCAGCGGGTGCGTGAGCACGTTGAACAGGGCGCCGGCGAGGATGATTTTGAAGATCACCGCCGTCTGGCCAAAGGAAGGTCCGAGTAGTCGGCCGATGACCGGCTCGGCCAGGACGAAGCCCGACAGCATCGGCACGACGAGCAGCGCCGACGTGCGGAGCGAGGCCCAGGCCTGCCGCCGCAAGGGTCCTGGATCGGTCTGAGTGCAGACTCGGGGCAACAGGACGGTCATCACCGAGGCCGTCAGCAGGTCCACCAACTGCACGAACGTGGCGGCGGCGCCATACACACCCGTCGGTCCGGGCCCCAGCATCCGGCTCAGCATCAGTTGGTCCAGGCGGCTGTACAGCAGGTTGATCACGCTGGAGATGACCAGCCAGCGCGACAGCGAGTAGATCACGGGCCGCACCTCCGCGCTGCCTCGCCAGCCGCGGGCGCCCGCCGGACACATCGCGTAGCCGATCGCGGCCCCCGCGGCGTACCCGACGCCCAGACTGCCGATGGCCGTGCTGATCGTCATCCGCTGCGACACCCACAGCATCGCGATGACGACGAAGCGAACACCCGCGTTCGCCACGAGCACGAACGTGTATCCGCGGAATCGGTTCGTCGCTTGCAGGTACGCGCCGGTGTAGCCCCAGATCGACGCCGCCAGCGATGACACGACCGCGATGACCATCGGGGCCGGCGAGGCCTCCGGGCCGATGAAGAACCGCGTCAGCGGCCAGGCCAGGCCGACGCCGGCGAGACACACCAGGGCTCCGGCGATCAGTTTGATCTGGTGGACCGTTGCTCGGGCGGCCTCGGCCCGGCGAGGGTCCTGCGGGCCATAGAGGGCCAGACAGCGGACCATGGCCTGGTCGATGCCCCGGCCGGTCAGTTGCCACAGGACGTTGAGGACCGTGGTGGTGACGACGACCACGCCGAACCCGCCCGCTCCCAGGCTGCGCATGATCAGGATGTTGGCCAGGAACCCCAGGGCCGTGCTGGCGAGGTTGCCCCCGAACACCAGGCCTGCCCGCCCAACGGTCCTGCGAACGGACGCGCCCAATGCGGCATCAGGGGGAGTTGCCGGAGCCTGCGGGATGTGCCTGATATCAGTCACTTCAGCATGTGGGACCGCGGAACGACATCCCCGTCATTCGCTCGGGTGCCCCACGTCTTTGAGACGTGGGGGAGCCGACGCACGAACGGAGCAGAATCTTCGTCTCCCCCACCTCCCGAGGAGATGGGCCACCCCCAGCCAGGACACTCTGCGGGCGCATTTACAGGCGCCGATAGCGGCCGGTGGGAATCGCGAAGCGACGGCGGTTGAGGACGGCCCCCAGCGTGCGGATGCAGCCCTCGTCCAGTCGGGCCAGGGCGGCGTCGAGGACCTCGGGGCGGGTGCGGCCGGCGCGCAGCACCAGCAGGGCTCCGCTGGCTGCCTTGGCCAGGACGGCCGCCGCCGCCGAGACCAGCATCGGCGGTGAATCCACCACGATCCAGTCGAACCGCGACCGCCATATCCCGACCAGTTCTCGCACGCGCCGCGCCTGGGCCACGATGAGCGGGCTTGAACCGCGGCCCGCCGGCAACAGGGCCAGGTTGCCGTGGCCTACCGGCTTCGTGAACTCCTCACACTCCGCCTTGCCGGCGAGTACGTCCGCCAGTCCCGGCTTGCCGCTCGATCCGAGCAGCTTGGACAGCCCCGGCCGGTCGAGATCGGCATCGACGGCCAGTGTCCGGCATCCACCCAGGGCCGCGGCACAGATGGCCAGGTTCGCCGCCACCGTGCTCCGGCCGTCCCCCCGAGACGGGCTGGTGACGACGATCACCGGCGCACCCTCATCGCTGCCTACCGTCACGCTGACCTGCTCGAACAGCGTCACATAACTGCGTACGAGCGGAGAGTCCGCCTGCGGATCGCGAATCAAGCCCTGACGCGACAGGCCGTTGCGGCTCATGAGAGGCTCCTCGGCAGCGCGCCGGGACGTCGTCGGTCCGGTATCGACCAGATCTCCAGTCCATCGGCCACGCGGGCCACGTCGGCAGGCGTCTTGATCGACCGGTCGAGGAATTCCAGCAGGGCACAGACCGCGGTGGCGGCGAACAAGCCGGCCACTAGTCCGAGCAGCAGGTTCAGCCGCTTGCGGGGGTAGCTCGGCTTGCCGGGGGCCAGGGCGGGCTCGAAGATCCGCGGGCCGGGCGTCCGCGTGGCCTCAGCGATGGCGGCCTCCTCACGCTTGGACTGCAAGTCGCGGTACAGCTTCTCGTCGCGGTCGCGGACCTCCACCAGTCGCGAGTACTCGGCTTCCCGCTGCGTCAGCTCGGCCAGGTCGTCGCGAATCTCGCGGATGCGGTTCAGGATGGTGTTGGCTCGGGCGAGGCGATCGTCCGGGCCGCCACCCGCCGGTTGAGTGTCCGCGGCCCCGGTGAGTTCCTGCTGGGCCTTGGCCAACTCCGATTGGGCGGCGAGCACCTTGGGGTTATCGGCGCTGTAGATCTTCTCCATGCGGGCCAAGTCGAGTTGCAGCGTCAGCAGGCGCGATTTCTGGGTCTCGACCAGTTCCCGATAGGCCACCTCCAGCCGGGAAGCCTCTTCGATCTGCGTTCGGATGCGGTCCTTCAGCAGCCGGGCCTGCTCGCGGCCCTCGAACTCCTCGACCGCCCGCTGCGAGGCCTCGTACGTCGACCGGAAAGCCTGCACCTGGGCGTCGATCAACTCGTAAACCTGGCGGGCCTTGGCCCGCTGATGAACCAGCTCCTGGTCGAGATAGATGGCGGTCATGGTGTTGGCGATCCGGGCCGCCATCTCGGGATCGCGGTCGCGGACGGTCAGCAAGACGACGTCCGTGTTCGGAACCGCCTCGGCCTGGGCGGCAGTCCTCAGCCCCTCGACCGCCCGGGCGAAGCGGTCGGGCTCGGGCGGTGGTTTATAGGTCTTTCCGAGCACACGTTCGACGGCCAGCCGTTTGGCCCCTTCCTTCAGCCGGCCCACCTTGTCGACCAGGCCGTCCCACACCGCGTGGGCCCTGTCGCGCAGGCTGCCGGTGGGGACCGGATGATCGGCAAGCTCCAGCCGCCTCACCACCTGCTCCAGCACGGGGCCGCAGGTCAACAACTGGGCCTGCGTCTCGGTAATCTCGGACTTGCGGAACGCGATCTGCTCCTGCGAGAAGGGAATGTTGGCTCCCGCCGTCCGCTCGACGAGGATCCGCGTCCGCGACTCGAAAACGGGGTATTGCAGGTAGTTGCCGATCGCGACCCCGAGCAGCGTCAGCAGCACCAGGCCCAGCGCGAGCCGGCGACGGCGGAAGTAGATGCTGTACGCCTCGCGAAGGTCGATGGGGCGATCCGTTCGGCTCGCCGAAACGGACCCGCCGTTGCCGTTGGTTCGTGCCTTCATGGTCTGAATTATATGCAGGGTGTCACCTTGGGCCTAGCATGACTCGTTTCTGACAGCCGCTCGTGAACTTGTCGAAGGGACACTGTTCCGGCCATTGGGGTCGTCTTATAATAGGTTTGATGGCCTGATTCGGGCCATTTCCCGCGGGCCGGGAGAGGAAGACCTGTCGATGTCGCAGTTGCCGGACGATGCATTCGAGGGCGTGATCCTCGCCGCGGGCCGTGGCACGCGCATGCAGCCGTTCTCGGAACGCTACCCCAAGCCGCTGTTGCCTATTCTCAACAAGCCACTCATCCAACACCAGGTCGAGTACCTCCGCGCGTTGGGTGTGCACCGCGTCTACATCGTGATCGGGCACCTCGGGCACGAGATTGCCCTGAGCCTGGGCCGCGGCGAGGCCCTCGGCGTCCAGATTGAGTACGTCGAACAGCGGGACGCCCTCGGGATCGCCCATGCCCTCACGCAGCTCGAACGGCGGATCGAGCGGCCGTTCGCCCTCCTGCTGGGCGACATCTATTTCGAGACGGACCGTTCGATCAACCCCCTGGCGGCCATGCGGGACCGCCGGGCCAAGGGCTTCCTGTCGGTCATGGAAGAGAGCGATCCGCGGGCTATTCAGCGCAATTTCTCGGTGTCGATTGACGACGATCATCGGGTCCGCCGCGTGATCGAGAAGCCCCGGTTCCCCAACTCGCGCTGGAAGGGCTGCGGCGTGTATGCGTTCGACATCTCGTTCTTCGATGCCCTGCGCCGTACCCCGCGGTCGGCGGCCCGGAACGAATACGAACTGACCGACGCGATCCAGACGTTCATCGATGACGGAGCGATGGTCACCGCCGGCGCCATGATGACCCGCGACATCAACTTGACGTTCCCGTATGACCTGCTGGTCGCGAACCTCAGCGCCTTGCGCCTCATGAGGGCCGGCAACCTGGTCGCGCCCACCGCCCGCGTGCATCCCGGCGCGCAACTGACGAACTCCATCATCGGCGAGCGGGTGACCATCGAGCAGCCGATCCGGCTTCGCCACGTGCTGGCATTCCCGGATGCGAGGATCGGCATCGCCGAGTCCATCGAGCGGGCCATCGTCACCCCCGACGACCTGGTGGACTGCAAGTATTGGGTGACTTCCGAGGGCCAGCCGCTGCGATGACGGATCGTGCAAGCGTACAACATGGGGGGGCGAGTTTGACTGGCCGGCGCCGTACGACATCCATGCCGGCCGGATCGTTGCTCGTTCGCGTGATCGCCTGCGCCGCGGGTACCCTCGGGTGGGCCTGCATCCCCGTGGACACCGGCGACGGTTCGGGGACACCCCGCCCGCCGCCGACCGGCTACGTGGCCGTCCTGTTCATCAACCACAGCGCCAAGCTCGTTCAGGACATCATCTCCGTCGAAAACGAGGGGCTGAGTCCGCAGGTCTGGGTGACGCCCGTCACGCCCGAGAGCTGGGATGCCCTGTTGTTCGACTATCCGCTCAACCGGATTCGCGTACTCGCGGTGACGCCCGTGGACATCGACACCGGCCAGGAAGGCGACCAGGTCCAGTACGCGGGGGGCCCGTTCACCGACGCCGACCACATCACCTGCGGCTCGCTGATTGTCGTCGAGACGTCCGACGGCGGCGCAGGCGGCCCGGCGGTCATCATCAGCGTGCGCACGCTGCCCGACACCGCCGATGTCCGGGTCGATCCGGTCAGTCGTTCGGCTCGGGCCCCCGGCGCGGCCTCCGGCCTGACCCTCGTTCGCCCCCAGGTGCCCGAGGGCCTGGCCGCGGACGTCAACGCCACCTGGGAGAACGGTGACGGCGAGGTCTTCGCCTCGTCCTGGCGGGTGAACGGCGTGGGCTCCACGACGGCGGCCCTCGTCGAGTGCCCCGTCACCCGCATCGGCTGGGGCAACCTTCGCGACCGGACGCTGCCCGGCGCCCGCGTCGTCGACCTGGCGGTCGATATCGATGCCCCCACAGCGCTCGTCTCGGCGGACATCGCCGACGGCGACTCGGCGACGTTCACCTGTGGCGATGCGGTCATCCTCGATCTACTGCGCGATGCCGAGGCCGCCGGCGGTTTCCGCCTCGACCTGCGGGCCACCAGCAGCGGCTCGAGCGTGCCCTCCGGGGCCATCGACCTGTTCGGCAACATCCGCCAGGTGGTGGACGATGCAGGCCTCGCCGGCCGGCTGAGCAACACCAGCCTGTTGCTGCCCATTCCCGCCGAACCCCCGGCCGGCTGATCTTCGATCGAACTACTGGGCCGAGACACACTCGAGGAAGCGCTGGTGCTTGGCGACGAGGTGCTGATCGGCCAGACCGTGCTGGAGAAGCTCGACTTGGTGGCCGACCGCCAGGGCCGAGGCATCCTGCCGAACCCGGCCCATCCCGACCAGCCGGTCACCAAGGTGAAATAGAGGCTATCCAGCCCGCTTCTTGGGGGGCGGGCATCCCTGCCCGCCTTCTTCTGACCTCGTTGCGAATCTCCGGGCACCGGAAGCCTACCCAGATATCCAGGTCCGGCCGGCCACGTACTCGTGCAGCGCCTCGCGCCACGGCCGCAACCGATGCCCCGTCAACTGCCCGTAGCGATGGGTGTCCAGGCCGCTGAAGGCCGGCCGGTCCGCGGGACACGAATACTCGTAACTGCGGATGGGCTCGATCGAAGCCTCCAGCCCCGCCAGTTGCACCGCGGTCTTCGCCAGCTCGTACCAACTGGCCGTCCCGCTGTTGACCACGTGGCAGACGCCGTCGGCATTCACGTCGATGAGTCGACGAATGGCCTCCGCCAGATCGGGGGCGTACGTCGGACTACCCGCGCGGTCGTTCACGATCCGCAGCGGCTGGCCGCTCATGGCCCGGCCCAACATGCGGGCGACGAAGTTGCCCGTCCCCGGCCCGAACAGACACGCGGTCCGCACGACCAGGTGGCGCCGGCAGTCGCGGGCGTACTGTTCCGCCGACAGCTTGGTCCGGCCGTACACGCTCAGCGGTCCGACAATGTCCTCCTCGCGGTAGTGCCGCCTCAGTCGGCCGTCGAACACGAAGTCGGTGCTGAGTTGCACAAGGAGGGCGTCGACGCGGTCGCAGGCCTCGGCCAGCACGGCCACGGACTCGGCGTTGACCGCCGCCGCCTTGTCGGGTTCCAGCTCGCAGGCGTCGACGTTGGTCATGGCGGCGCAGTTGATCACGCACCGCGGGCGGGCATCGATCAGCGTCTGCCGCAGCCGCGAGCCGTCGGTGATGTCCAGCTCGGGCAGGTCGTAGCCGCGGACGGTCGTGCCCTCGGCGCGTCCGAACTGCGCGAGGAGCTGGCGCCCCAATTGCCCCCCCGCGCCCAGGATGATGACCGCTCCGGACTCCGGCATAATGCGCCCCAAGCCGCGACGCAGGAGAATCATCGGCTCCCCCACCTCCAGAGGAGGTGGGCCATCCGCCGTTGGCCGCTGCGCCGATCAGATCGCCGCCGACTTCAGTCGTTCGGCATACTGCTGCTGGTAGTACTTGCGGTACGCGCCGGACTTGATCGGCCGCCACCACTGCTCGTTGGCCTGGAACCACTCGCAGGTGGCGCGGAGACCGTCTTTGAGGTTGTGCCGCGGCTGCCAGCCCAATTCCGCCGCGATCTTGCGGCTGTCCAGGGCGTAGCGGCGGTCGTGGCCCGGCCGGTCCTTGACGTACTCCACGGAGCTGTCGTCCTTGCCCAGCAGGTCGAGAATCCGCCGCGTCAGCTCCAGGTTGGTCAGGCCCGTCCCGGACGAGATGTTGTAGGCCTCGCCGCTGCGGCCCGACTCCAGTATGGCCACCAGGGCCGAGCAGTGATCCTCGACGTGGATCCACTCCCGGTAGTTCAGCCCGTCGCCGTATAGCGGCACCCGCAGCCCATCCAGCAGGTTGGTGATAAACAGCGGGATCATCTTCTCCGGGTAATGATACGGCCCGAAGTTGTTGCAGCACCGCGAGATCACCACGTCCAGCCCGAAGCTGTTGCGATACGACAGCGCGAGCAGTTCGGCGGCGGCCTTGGTGGCCGCGTAGGGATTGCCGGGCGCCGGTGGCCAGTTCTCGTCGCAGCGCTCGTCGGGCGGCAGCGACCCGTAGATCTCGTCGGTCGAGACCTGCACGAAGCGGATCTGCGGCCGGGCCTTGATCGCGTCCAGGATCACCTGCACGCCGCCCACGTTGGTGGCCACGAACTCGTCGCCTCGCATGAGGCTGCGGTCGACGTGCGAGTGGGCGGCGGCGTTGATCACCGCGTCCACGCCCTCGTCCAGCAGCGAGCCGACCAGCTTCTCGTCGCAGATGTCGCCGTGGACGAACCGATGCCGCTCGTGATCGCGAATATCGGCGATGTTGGCCGGGTTGCCGGCGTAGGTCAGGGCGTCGAGGTTGATGACGAGGGTTTGCGGCCGATGCTCGAGGATCCAGCGGACCAGATTGCAGCCGATGAACCCCGCGCCGCCGGTTACGAGGACGCATCGGAACGATCGGGCGTCGGCCGGGGAGCCCGTCTCAAGAGCCGTGTGGGACCGGCTTCCAGCCGTGTGGGACCGGCTTCCAGCCGTGTGGGACCGGCTTCCAGCCGGTCGGATCTCAGGGTTTTGGCATGGGCTCTCAGTCGACAAGGTTCGCCCCTCCGTCCCGCACCAGCGCACTCGCCCGGTGCAGCGACTCGAACGTGCCGGCGTCGGTCCACCAGCCCTCGAGGATGTCGTGGGTCAGCGTGCCCTCACTCAGGTAGGCGTTGTTGACATCCGTGATTTCCAGTTCGCCCCGGCCCGACGGTTTGAGCGTGCGGGTGATGTCGAACACGTGGGCGTCGTAGAAGTAGATGCCGGTCACGGCCAGGTTCGAGGGGGGATTCTGCGGCTTTTCGATGATGCGGACGATCCGCCCATCCTTCATCTCGGCCACGCCGAACCGCTGGGCGTCGGGGACTTCCTTGAGCAGAATCTTGGCCCCCTTGGGCTGGGCCCTGAAATCGTCGGCCGCCCGGCGGATGTTCCGGTGGATCACGTTGTCGCCCAGGATGACGCAGATTTTCCCGCCGTCGGCGAAGTCCTCGGCCAGGCTCAGGGCGGCGGCGATGCCGCCCTCGCCCACTTGATAGGTGTAGTTCAGCCGCGAAATCCCGAGGTCCCGGCCGTTGCCCAGCAGTTGCAGAAAATCGCCCGCGTGGTTCCCGCCGGTGACCAGCAGGATGTCATCGATCCCGGCGTTGGTCATCGTCTGGATCGGGTAGTAGATCATCGGCTTGTCGTAGACCGGCAGCAGGTGCTTGTTCGTCACCTTGGTGCTGGGAAACAGCCGCGTGCCCAGCCCGCCGGCCAGGATGACGCCGCGAATCTTATCCATTCTTGCGCTCCCAGTTGTAGGGGATCGACGGGTCATCCGGCGCGACCCGGTATTCATCCGGCCGGCTGTGGTTGTAGGGCTGCGTGGGGATGTTGATCATGATCGCCTCCTGCTCGCTGATGCACTTGTACCCGTGGTACACGCGGGCCGGAATCTTGATCAGGATCGGGTTGTGTACGCCGGCGAAGAACTCGTTGATTTCCCCCTGGGTCGGGCTGCCCTCGCGCGAATCGTACAGCACCACCTTCACCATGCCGGCCAAGGCGACGAAGTGGTCCGTCTGGTGATCGTGGTAGTGCCAGGCCTTGACGACCCCCGGGTAGGCCGTCGTCACGTAGACCTGCCCGAACTGCTCGAACAGCTCGTCGTCGCAGCGGAGCAGCTCGACCAGCCGGCCCCGCTCGTCGCAGTGCACCTTGAGTGGCTTGACCTTGACGCCTTCGATCATGGGATCCCTCGGCCGGCTGTCGAACCGTGCGGGAAATGATCGGGACCGACAAGCGTGCTTCCCCGGCAGGTCCGGCCACGAGGCTGCCTCGGAAGGCCCGCCGCGGCGGACAACATTCGGCCACAACGGAGCACGCGTCCAACTGTAATCAGGCCCGTTTCCCAACGCGGCGGCTGAGAACTTAGCGTGCGTCGCAAAACCCATGTGGGACCGGCTTCCAGTGTGGGACCGGCTTCCAGCCGGTCCATTCTCAGGCTTTTGCGATGCACGACTAGTATAAGCCGCCTCCCCCGCAAGCGGCAACGCGACGCCGTCCGGTCGTCGAGGGTATCCTGTCGGCTCGGCGGGCCGCTCGAAAACTGGAATATGCGGACCATTCGGCGGGTTGTGGTCCTATGATGCTGGCAGGTGCTGTATGGAAAGCGTTTTCCGAACCGCGCCCGTCAGGAAGCGGCTTACGCGGGATGACGCCCGGTGTCCAGCACCCCGCTCCCTTACGGTCGCGGTTCGGACTGCCGTTCGCTTACGGACACGGGTCGGACTGCAACACGGGTCCCCGCACGACTTGTAAGACGCGGGGGCCCGAGGCAGTCGGGCGAATAGGGTGCCTGGCAAGACGGGAGACGAACACATGAAAGGATTGGGACCGGTAACGTTCATCGTGCTGGCGGCGGTTGCCGGCTTGGCGCTGGTTCTGCGGGCGGCGGGGCGCGGGGGGGCGCGGAGTTCGTCCGAGGCATCGACCTCGGCGCCGGCCGGCGGGCAGGGGTCGGGGCGGGTGGTGTACTCCAAGAGCGGCTACGACATCACGCCGCTGACACAACAGCGGATCGAGGAACTCGCCGCGAACCTCACGCC
>JACQVT010000834.1 GCA_016209665.1 Planctomycetota bacterium
CGACTTCGAGGCCGACGCCGGGCGCATCTGCGACTACTGGAAGGCCCTGGTCGACCGCGGGGCCCGGATCGAAACGCCCGAACCGTGGCTGAACGACTTCTACAAGTCCCACGCGAGGCACCTGGCGATCAACTGTCTCAAGGACCTCGAGACCCCCCGCCGGTACGCCCACGTGGGCACCTTCTACTACGGCGTCTACAACAACGAGTCGGCCATGATGATCAGCGACCTGGACCGCCGCGGCTATCACGACACGGCCGAGGCCTGTTTGCAGACCTGGCTCGACTTCCAGGGCACGGCGCCGCTCCCGGGCAACTTCAAGTCACACGAGGGGTTGTTCTACGGAGCGAACGGTTCGCAGTCCGGCGGATACAACAAGCACCACGGCTACACCCTGTGGTGCATGGCCGAGCACTGGTGGTACACCCGCAACCGCGACTGGATGACCCAGGCGGCCCCGCATCTCATCGCCGGCTGTGACTGGATCACCCGCGAACGCAAGGCCACAATGGTGATGCGGGAGGACGGCACCCGGCCGATTGAATACGGGTTTCTGCCCGCCGGCGGCCTGGAGGACGTGCAGGACTTCTGGTACTGGGTGGCCACGAACGCCTGCGCGGTCTGGGGCTTTGACGCGGTTGCCGCCGCCCTTGCGGACTTCGGCCATCCCGAGGCGACCCGCATTCAAGCCGAGGCCAGGGCCTATCACGAAGACGTGATGCGGGCCATCAACGAAGCCCGCCTCCTGACGCCGGTGGTGCGGTTGCGCGACGCGACCTACGTGCCGCACTACCCGGCGCGGCTCTACGAGCGCGGCCGCTGCGTCGGCTGGATTCGCGAGGTGCTGGAAGGACCGATCTGCCTGCTGCTGACCGGCCTGATCGCGCCCGACACGCCGGACGCCCGCTGGATCATGGAGGACTACGAGGACAACCTGTACATTTCCGCCCACTACGGTTACTCGATCCCGGCGTTCGACCGGTTCTGGTTCTCGCGAGGGGGGTTCTGCATGCAGGCCAACCTGCTCGACAGCCCGATCCCCTACCTGTACCGCGACGACGTCAAGCACTACCTGCGGACGTACTTCAACGCCTTCGCCTCGGTGTTCTATCCCGAGATCCGGATGTGCAACGAGCACTCGCTGCCCGAGCTGGGCTATCCGGCCGGCGACCACTTCAAGAGTTCCGACGAGGCCCAGTCGACGTACTGGCTGCGGCTGATGTTCGTCAACGAACGAGGCGACGATCTGTACCTCGGCCAGGCGATCCCGCGGTACTGGCTGAGCAACGGACAGAGCGTGGGCATCGAGCGGGCGGCGACGCACTTTGGTCCGATGTCACTGCGCATCACCTCGCAGGTGAACGAGGGCAAGATCAAAGCGTCGGTGAATCCGCCCGAGCGCAACCGGCCGAAGACGATCTACGTGCGGTTGCGTCATCCCAAGTCCAAGCCGATCCAGAGCGTCACGCTTAACGGGCAGAAGTACGACCAGTTCGATCCGAAGAAGGAATGGATTATTCTGCCCGGCACGGTGAGCGGCCCGCAGGAACTGGTTGCGAGCTACTGAACCGCGCCGGCTGCCGACGACGGTGGTGCCGGTTGTTGGGGTCACGAACGTGGCCTTGCCCCCCAAGCCCACGGACGGCCCGCCGTGGGCTTCCTGCCGGAATTCCGCTCCGAGGCTTCAGCTTCGCAGGATGGGCCTTCATAGCGCCGATATATCAACTCTCGCCGAAGATATTGCGCGATATAACTATATGCGGGATAATACATTACACTCGCTCACGTCGGGCTGATCCGGTGCTCCGACGTGACGATGTGACAAAGTACTTGCGTCTTTCGCGGGCTCGTGCTACTATGTCTTGAAGAACCTGTCCGATGCGCTCCGCGCTGACCCGATAAAGGGTACGGGCCATGAATAGGATGGAGTCTATGGTTATCGCACCGTTGGCAGCCAGTCGGCGGCAACGAGGAGGTTGGTTCGTGTTACCGCGATCGCGTTCCGCGGATCGCCCGAACCGGACCGACCGTCGGGCGGGCTTCACGCTGATCGAGGTGCTGGTGGTGGTGGCCATCATCGCCCTGCTCGTCGCCATTCTCATCCCCAGCCTGAAGCAGGCCAAGGAAGCGGCCGCGGCGGTCGTTTGCCGTTCCGGCATGCATCAGGTAACGGTAGCCATGCACTCCTATGTGACCTCTTCGCTGAGCCTGCCGGGTACGAATGGTGTCTTCTGGACGTCCTTTTTGCGGGCGGGCAAGAGGGGGTGGCCTCAGTGGAAGGCGTCCGATTCGTGGCTGGGAATTCTGGATCCGAGCACTCAGTTCACGACCGCCATGCAGGAGCAGTTGTGGGCCCACGTCGCCGCGACTGTTCCCCAACAGGGCTCTCTCTACAAGTACGTCAAAGACGACAACGTGTATCTGTGTACGAGGGACAAGAAGGGTTACCCGAACCCCGAGGACCCCGCCGGCGGCGGCGGCAACGGGCGGTTCAGCTACACGATGAACGGGTTTCTGGGATTCAGGAAGCCGGAGTCGGTGGGCTCGTTCACCTATGTCGAGGACTTCGAGACCAAGGCCGGTGCCCTCAAGCCGAAGGTGGCGATGATCCCCAAGGGCAGGACCATCAAATGGTCCCAGTCCCAGATGCCGCTCTTGTTCGAGGAGCATCCCTGGAACAACACCAACCACGGCATCCCCGGCGACGATTTCGCCGCCGACGCCTATCTCGTGCTGCGGCATTATCCGCAGAAAACGAAGGGCAAGGCCAACTTCCTGTTCCTGGACGGGCACGGCGAAATGCGGCTCTATCCCTGGATCTCCGACTTCTCGAGGACTGGCGGGGCTAAACTGCAAGGGATTGACATTTACAACGAGTACATGTTCCCCTACAACTACGACGGGAACGCCGGCGGCAAAGCGAACGAGGAAGCGTTTGTGAAGACGTTCCCATACCCGTATGACCAGTGACCGCCGGGGCGCGGGCGAGAATACGGGGAGCGGCCGTCCGGCCGCGGGCGAGTGGCGAGACTGCACACCCATAGGAAATTGCGCGGTCTTCCGTTGATGAGCCACCGCAGGTGGTGTGGTTGTATCCCTGATGTTCTGACCCCCCGACGCACACGGAGTATCTTCATGCAAACCGACGGTTGGACGTGCCTTCTCGTGACCTTGGTCCGCAGACTCATGATGGCCTTGACGGTTGTGGCGATGGTGCCGGCGGCTCGAGCCGCGGGCGTGCCGTCGTCGCCCTACCTGGGCTACATCTACAAGTACGCCGACGCGATGCTCGAGAAAGGCCGCGACACCTACGGCCCCACCAAAAGCATGATGTTCCTCAGCGCGCTGGACCGCACCACGATGGCCCCGCTGACGACGCGGCCGGCGGCGCCGGGCGGCATCCGCCGTGAAGACCGCGTCGGCCAGCCCTGGAGCGAGTTGGTGGGGGCCAACCCGCAGCTCGATCAGAACTTCCTGCGGCTGCTGTACGTCCTCAGGGGCCTGTCCAGCCAGGAGAAGTACGCCGCCGCCGCCGATGCCGAACTCAAGTTCTTCCTCGAAAACGCCGCCTCGCCCGAGACCCGCCTGCTGGCGTGGGGCGAACACATGTTCTGGAACGTGATGACCGATGAGCCCAACCCCAAGGAGGGGGCGGTGCACGAGTTCTCGCGGCCGTGGCTGCTGTGGGACCGCTGCTTCGAGCTGGCCCCCGAGGCGAGCAAGCGGTTCGCCTTGGGCCTGTGGGAGCATCAGATCGCCAACCAGAAAACCGGCGCCTACGACCGCCACGCCGCGTACTGGAAACACGGCGCGAAGGACGGCATGGATTTCGCCCGCCACGGCGGGTTCTACATCCGCACCTGGGCTGGGGCCTATGCTCATACCGGCGACGAGGTCTTCCTGAAGGCGATCGACGCCGTCCTGGCCCGGTTCGAGAAGAAGCGTGACGTCAAAACGGGCATGATCGAGGGCCGCCAAAGCGACAAGAACTTCTGGCCGCAGCTTTCGCTGGCCATCGACTGCGACGGTGCGTCGCGCATCGTGCCCGAGCCGCTGGGCTCGCGGCTGCGGCAGTTCGCGGCCCGCGAGGACGAGATCTTCGTGTCGTTGCCGCACGACCTCGAGGGCCGTCAGGGTTTTGTCACCATGATTGACAAGGCGACGGGCAAGCCCACTGAGGAGGGCTACACGTCGCGGTGGGACGCCCGCTACGGCGCCGGCACGACCGCCCAGGTGGGCATGATGTGCGTGTCGCGGTTCGAGAACATGGCCCGGCCCGGTTACGCTGAACTGATCGCGGCCGCGGCGGACGTCTACCTCAAGGCGCTGCCGGGTGAGGACGTGGACGCCTGGCCGATGACGTTCGGCCACGCCATCAGCCTCGAGCTGGCGGCCTGGCGGGGCACGTCGCGACGGGAGTACCTCGACCGGGCCCGCGAACTGGGCCTGATCGCGATCGAGGCGTTCTTCCAGGACAACCCGCTGCCGCGGGCGAGCCTCAAGACCGGACACTTTGAGAGCATCACCGGCGCCGATACGCTGGCGTTGGCCCTGGTCGAGCTGCACCTGCACTCGCTGCACATAACGGCCGTCCGCACGCCCGACAACACGATCGACCGCTGATGGCCCGTGCCGGGTTGGTTTCTCTAGGGAAAGAATAGGGCATCGCCGTGTGGCTGCGTCTCGGATACGTCATGCCGATGGTGTGGTGCGGTGCGATCCAGGCCGCGGGGCCCGAGTGGACGTCGGCGAACCGCTGCCGGATCGTGCTGGCGGTCGCTGGTGACGCCTCCGAGCGTTCGACGGCAGCCCCAGGGGGTGGACCGGCTGGAAGCCGGTCGCACACGGGAGGCAAGGTTTCCCATTGTCCGGCTCGCGTGGATATCGACTTCGCCAAGGCCCTCGCCGGCGCTGGCATGGCC
>JACQVT010000788.1 GCA_016209665.1 Planctomycetota bacterium
CTCATCCCCTCTCATCCCTCTCATCCCTCTCATCCCTCTCATCCTTCTTCATCCCTCATCGCTCATCCATCATCTCTTCCCGCTCATCCTCTTCCCTTCATCGCCTGTTCATACACGTCGAGGCAATGCCGGGCGGAGTCGACCCAGGAGAGCTTGCGGATCTCGATGCTGCCTTCCTCGCGGAGGGTCCGCTGGAGGGAGCTGTGGCGCAGGACGGCGATGATCTTGTTGGCCATCTCATCGACATCCCAGAAGTCGACCTTCAGGGCGTGCTTGAGCACCTCGGAGACGCCGGACTGCTTGCTGATCAGGACCGGGACGTCGTTGGAGATCGCCTCCAGGGGGGCAATCCCGAACGGTTCGGAAACGCTGGGCATGACGTACAGGTCGGCCATGCGGAAGACCCGCTCCACGTCCTGCCCGCGAAGGAAACCAGTGAACAACACGCGGTGGCCGATGCCCAGGCCCGCGGACATCTCGATGCTGCTGCGGATCATGTCGCCCGAGCCGGCCATGATGAAGCGGACGTTCGGCAGGACGTCGAGCACTTTCCTGGCCGCCCGCAGGAAGTACTCGGGCCCCTTCTGCATGGTGATGCGGCCGAGGAACAGGACGATCTTTTCCGTGTGCTGGATCGCGGGGATGTCCACCGGCGGCGCCGTGCCGTTGAAGTCCACGGCGTTGTAAACGACCTCGACCTGCTCGGCGGGGACGGCGTACCGCACGACGACGATACTCTTGGTCAGGAAGCTGACACAGATCACCCGGTCGGCGAAGTGCATCCCCTGGCGCTCGATGTCGTAGATCTGCTGGTTGACGTGCTCGCCGCTGCGGTCGAACTCGGTCGAGTGCACGTGGACCACCAGCGGCTTGCCGGCGATGGCGGCGGCGGCGATGCCCGCCCGGTAGGTCATCCAGTCGTGGGCGTGGACGACATCGAACGTCTCGCGGCTGGCGACCAGGGCCGCCAGCTTGGCGTAGCGATGGATTTCGCCGAACAGATCGCCCGAATAATGGGCGCCGCTGGATGACGCCTCGTCCCCGAGTTGGGCCAGCTCCGCGAGCGTGGCCCCGGGGGGCTCGACGCCGGCCGTCCGCAGGCCCGCCTCCGCTCGGACCATCCGCTCTCGCTCCAGTTCCGCCAGCCGCCGGGCCCGGTCTTCCGGCCGCTCGTACGCCGACACGCCCGAACCGGCCTCAACCAGGTGGAACGTGACGTTCGGCAAGCCGGGCCGTTGATAGCCCTGACTCCATTCCGTGAGCGGCCGCCGCGTGGCCGGCGTCATAAGCTGCACGTGCGTCGCGAACTGCGATTCCACGGGCTTGGGCAGAACGAACAGGATCTCCGTCCCGATCTCGCTCATCGCCTTGGTCAGCCCATAGCAGGCTGTGCCCAGTCCACCGGAAATGAAGGGGGGAAATTCCCAGCCGAGCATGAGGACTCTCATCTGCCTTGCACTCCCAGATGATGCCCGATCGCCCTTGAAAGTCCGGCCATGTCGTCGGCCACGATGTATTTGAGTCCGCTTGCGCCGGCCGTCTCGGATGCTGCATCGCGGGAGCAATCCTGTTGCGGACGGGGACTCCCGGCCGCATCCGAAACATGACGAGCCCGTCCAGCGGGCGGCTTAGCTAATGATCGAACGACGTTGATGGAGCCTCGACGCGCGCGAACCCAACCGCGACACCACAGACCCGCGCCCGGCAAGTTCCACCGCCTGGCTTTTCCCCTCACCGGTAGAATAGACATCGCGGCACGGCCTGTCAAACAATTCACAACGGTGCGACTTCCTTCTTGCGTCCAGACCGACAACCCGGCGCGCTCCAGCGCGATCCGAAGGACGGTCGCGACTGCGTGGACGGAGGCATCCGTCACGCGGCTGAGCGTCCCCCACGCGCCGGCGCCGCCGGCGAACCCCGCGTCGATCAGCCGGTGCGTCCCATGTGGTCGGCCTGATCACCCCGGCTGTCGGAACCTGTGAGTTGCTCGTCGAGGGACAGTGCCTGCCAGCTTGCGGTTGACCCGAGCTGCCGGCCGACGGCGCCGATCGCCGGCTGAGGCCGTGATTCCGTCAGCCTTCCCTCTAAGGCCATCATGGTCATCTGTTTCCGTGAGGTACTCCCACGTTTGTTTGCCGCAAGTGGCAATCCGCAAGCTGGGAAGGATGGGAAGAATTGAGAACTCTACTGGACCGTCGAGAACGTCTCGTCGCTGGTACGAGCACCCTCCTGAACGGGAAGACGTATCTGGAAGGTCGTTCCTTCGCCAACGGTGCTGTTGACGACGATCCGGCCGTGGTGCTCGCGGATGATCTTGCGGGCCACCGCCAGACCGAGCCCGGTACCCCCCTGCCCCTTGCCTGACCGGAAGGGCTCGAAGATCTCCTCGATCTTGTCGCGCTCGATACCGGAGCCGTTGTCCGAAATGATGATATCCGCGATCCCTTCGTCGCCGTTGAAGTGCGTGTGGACGTTCACCACACCGGTTTCCGCTTTCACGGCATCGATGGCATTCGAAACGATGTTGAGGGTGGCCTGATGGATTCCGGCGGCGTCCAGCGGTACGGGAGGGAACGGCTCCTCCAGGTCGGTCAGCAGGATAACCTTCTGCTCGTCGGCCTTCTTCTGGACGAGCGAGACCGCGTCCGCCACGATCTTGTTCAGGTTGTTGGCCTGCAGTTTAGGTTCTCGCCTCTTGCTGAACACAAGCATGTTCATGGTCAACTGGAGGATCCGCTCCAGGTTCCGCTGGACGATGCCCCAGCCCTGCCGCACGGTACCTGCATTCTGCTTGGTCAGCCCCATGTCCACGAGGTCGGCCCCGCTCTGAACGCCCTGCAGGATGTTCTTGATGTAGTGGGACAGGTAGGCGACCGTCTCCCCGGTGGCCGCCAGACGAGCGGTCTGCATCTGCTGCTGAACGAGCCGGGCGTTCTGGAGGGCCATCCCCGTCACTTGGCCGATGACGCTCATCAGCCGCAACTGCTCCTGGGTGTAGGTGTGGGCCGCCGCCGCCGAGTCAATGTGGATCACCCCCATCAACTGGTCGCGGCCCATGATCGGGGCACACAGCACCGAGTGCAGCCCGAAGCTGTGGATGCTGTCCTGGGCCGCCTCCGACGAAAACCGCCGGTCGGTCATGGCGTTCGTGCAGAGCACCGCCTCCCGCTTTTCCACGACATGCTGGATAATCCGCCGGGAGGTCGTGATCTTCTGGCCCCGTTCGGGAGTGCCCTTGCGATAGCGGACCACCTTGGGGACCAGTTCCTGGCCCTCCTTGTCGTACAGGAGGATGAACCCGCGGTCGACCGGGAGTTCCTCGAGAATCACGTCCATCACCCGTTCCAGCATCTCGTCGGGGTCGATGATGGCCCCGATGGCCGACGTCAGCTCCGACATCACCTTCCAGGCCCGGGCCGCCTGGTGGATTTCCGGACCGGCGATGATCACCGAATCCTCGGTGCCGACGCTGGCCAGGATGGCGGAATCCATGTTCGCGCTGCCGACATCCAGGTCAATCATGTCCCGCGGCATCTGCGGCCGCAGGTTCGGCAGGGCCTGGTCGCCGCTGTAAACGATGAGCGTGGTGCCGAGCTTGATCTGGTCGCCGTGCTTCAGGCGAACGGGCTCCCGCACCCGGACGCCGTTGACGTAGGTCCCGTTGGCGCTCTTGAGGTCCCGGAGCACCCACGAACCGTTGTCGGGCTGGATTTCGGCGTGGCGGCGGGACACCGTTCGATCGGTCAGGGGGATCTGGTCCGCCTCCCGACCGAGGATCGCGGGTTCGTTCAGGGTGCGGAAGGTCCGCCCCTTATCCGGACCCTGCAATACCACCAGCGTAGCCACAGTCTCGACCTCAGCAACGCCCGCGATGGCCCATCGAACCCCAGGCGAACGATCGCCGGGCGTTGACTAGGCGATAACATCGCGCGGACAAGCCGGTCTGCAACCGGCAGACATGGGGGACGCGCCGCCGCCCAATGCGCTTACGTCTCCTGCCGACCGCGTGTTCATTGGATTCTAGCCGGCGGCCGGCCGCAGTCAATGGATACCGCCATCCGAATAACGCCTAGATGCGGGCGCCCTCCCCGCCGGTTGAAACGGACGGCAACCGCCTCCGGCCCACGGTCATCCCCACGCCACGCCCCACGTCACCTGCGGCGCGTAGAGGATCAGGGCCGCCAAGACCACCCACAGCACGATGGCGGCCAGGAACGGCGGGTCCTTGATCATCAGGTCCGTGGGGCCGATGGCCTTGCCCAGCTCGATCAGCATGGCGTAGCGGTAGATCCCGTAGACGACCAGGGGCAGCGTGTAAATGAGGTGTGCCTTGCGGGCCTCGAAGGGCGACCGCCAAGTCGTGTCCAGCGTGTAGAGCAGAAAGGTGATGATCGCCATGCCCCCGGAGGTGCTCAGCAGGTGGGTAAGCAGGTGCGGCGTATACCGGACCAGCGTCGGCCGGTGTTCGCGGATGGCGTCGGCGTCCCCGATGGCGGCGATCTCGCACCGCCGCTTGCCGAAGCCCAGGAACAGGCACAGCATGAACGTGCAGATCAGCAGCCAGGGCGACGCCGCCACCTCGATGGCCACCGCACCGCCCAACGCCCGCAGGACGAACAGCGTGGCGA
>JACQVT010000789.1 GCA_016209665.1 Planctomycetota bacterium
AGGACGCGCAGATGGCGCGGGGAATGGCATCCGACACCGAGGACGGCACCTTTGAGGGCTTGATGGTGAGGGGGATCCTCGATGGATAGGCCCATTGTGGCTGACCTGTTCGTTGAGGATCGGGCCCATGAGGCGTTCTTGCGTCCCCTGCTGCAACGGGTCGCTGGTGAACGAAAGAAGGCCGTCGATCTGAGGATCCGGTCGGCTCGCGGAGGTCACGGCCGCGTCTTGTCAGAACTCGATCTTTACCAGAGAGCTATCTCGAAGCATCCCGGCAGCCTGGCACTCCCGGACCTTCTGGTCGTCGGCACGGATGCGAACTGCCGCTCTCATCAGGTCGCCCGCAAAGACGTCGAGACCCGCCTGGGCGATGCTTTTCGTCTCCGGACGGTCGTTGCTTGTCCCGATCCGCATATTGAGCGATGGTTTCTTGCGGATGCGGAGGCCGTCAGGCGGGTGATCGGCGGCCGGGCCAGCGTGCAGAAGAGCAAGTGTGAGCGGAACTACTATAAGGCCATGCTGAGGCAGGCGGTCGTCGAGGGTGGTCAGGTGTCAACGCTCGGCGGGATCGAGTTCGCGCCGGAACTCGTGGCGGCAATGGACTTCTATCGTGCCGGGAAGGTGGACCACAGCCTGAAGTTCTTTCTTGACGAGATCCGTACGGCGCTCGATCGTTTTTGATGAACGTACAGGACGGTTGTTGAAAGATGTCGATCACACCACCATTCGTGCAGGAGCGGTTGGACAACGGGTTGACCGTTCTGATCGAGGTTATGCCGCACGTGTCGTCGGCGGCATGCGGGTTCCTGGTGCGGACGGGGGCCCGCGACGATCCGCGGGAACTGGCGGGCGTGTCGCACTTCCTCGAACACATGATGTTCAAGGGGACGGCCGAACGGACCTGGGAGCAGGTGAACGTCGAGTTCGACGAGATGGGTTCGTACTACAACGCCTACACCAGCAAGGACCGCACGTTCTACTACGGCTGGGTGCAGACGTCGGACCTGGATCGGCAGCTCGACCTGCTGGCGGACATGATGCGGTCGACGCTGCCGGCGGATCAGTTCGACCTCGAGAAGAACGTCGTGCTCGAGGAGATCGCGATGGCCAAGGACGACCTGGCGTCGGTGGCCTATGATTTCCTGCACGAGCGGGTGTACGCGGACTCATCGCTGGCCTGGCCGGTGCTGGGGTACGAGCAGACCATCCGGGAGATGACGCGCGAGAAGATGGGCGAGTACTTCGCGCGGCGCTATGCGCCGAACAACCTGATCCTGCTGGTGGCGGGGAACGTCGAGCCGGCGCGGGTGTTGGCCACGGCCGAGCGGGTGTGCGGGGGCTGGCCGCCAGTGGACGAGCTGGGGCCGGCGCGGCAGGTCCCGCGGCTGGCCGCGGGGACGGCGACGCGGGCGGCGGACCGGTTCCACCAGCAGGCGGTGCTGCTGGCATTCCCGTCGGTGGCGGCGACGCACGAGCTGTACGAGACGGCCGAGGCCACCGCGGCCATCCTGGGCGGCGAGAACTCGCGGTTCTACTGGAACATCGTGCAGGAGGGCCTCGCCACGCGGGCGGGCGTGTTCCACGAGGAATACCAGGATTTCGGCCTGACGGTGATGTTCGGGCTGTGCGAGCCGCAGAACTGCGAGAAGCTGCTGGAAACCATGCGGACCGAAGCGACGGTCCTGGCGGCGAAAGGGGCCGAGGACAAGGAACTGCGGCGGGTGAAGAACCTGCGGCGGACGTCGCTGGCGAACGAATCAGAGGCCCCGTTCTATCGGCTCGGCCAGTTGGCGGACGACGTGGATTACCACGGCCGGCCGCGGCGGGCGGAGGACCGGCTCGCCGCGGTGGACGCGGTAACCGCCGACCGCATCGCGGCGTACCTCCGCGACTGCCCGATCACCGACGGCGGATGCCTGGTCAGCGTGGGGCCGCGGGCCTGGCCGGGGTGATCGGACCACCGTGGGAGCGGCGTCGCGAATGAGGGATACGAGAGACGCGGCACATTGATGTCCACCTTCCCGCCGATGCCCCCCGATGAGAATCACGCGCCATTTGCGGAGCCGCCTCTGCAGGCGCGCACGATCGACTTGGTCAGCGGCGGTCCGCTCACCACCGTCCCGATGGCGCGGCCGGTGGCGGCGGATGTCGTCCTGGCGGCGGAAACCGGGGGCCCCATCGCGTTGGCCGGCCGGATGTCGGCCTGGCGGGCGGGCTGGCAAATCGTGCAGATGGTGATGGTGGCGGTGGCGGGCATGGTGGTGGGCGGCATCATCGCCGGACTGTGCCGGTTTCAGGACCCGCGCTGGAACGAGATGGTAGTGACGGCCGCGGCGGGGGTGGCGTGCATCGTGGCGGCGTTCACCCTGGTGCGGTCGGCGGGGCAGCGACCCGCGGCGATCGGATGGTGCACCCGCAGCGCGAGAGTGGACATCGCGATCGGGCTGCTCAGCGCCCTGGCGATTTACGTTGCGCTGATCACCGGGGCAGTGCTGCTGGTACTGGTGAGACCCGATCTGCTCGAGGAGACGACCCAGGCCCGCGAGGCGATCGAGAAAACCATTCCCCGCACGTCGATCCCGGTCATGATGGCGATGATGGTGTTTGTCGCGGTATGGGAGGAGGTCGTGTTCCGGGGCTTCCTGCTGACCCGATTGCAGGCGATCGTCCGACGGTGGTGGCTGGCGGTGGCGATCGGCACGGTGCTGTTCGCGGTCGGTCACGGCTACCAGGGACCGATCGCATTGGTGGCCGTCGGTGCCCTCGGCGTGATCCTGGGTGTCCTGTTCGTGTGGCGGCGCAGCCTGCTGCCCGGAATCGCGCTCCATGCCGCGTTCAATCTGATTAACCTGCTGGTACTGCATACCCAGTCGGAGACGTGGAGATGAGGGGCGAAAGAAGGATGAGAGATGAGCGATGAGAGATGAGGACGGATGAGCGGGATGAACGGGGACTGGGTACGGGATAGGAATAACAATGCTGGTGGCGATGGATCTGGAGGGGAGCGTGCACAACGTCGCGGTGTGCGACGGTGGACCTGAGGGCGTCGACGCGCCGGGCTGGCCGATCCGAGCTTCGATCCTGCGGCTGCACTCGTGGCTGGCGGCGCCGGTGTCCGGCGATCGGTGGTCGGTGTTGATCGGGGAGGTGAAGGAGCTTGCCGCCCGGGGGGTGATCGACCTCGGCAGCACGATGGTGGTCATGCTGGGGGTCGTCGGCCGCGGTGACGCCTGCCGGCTCGCCGAGGCGCTGGGGGCACGTGCGGTGTGCATCCCCCGGCATCGGTACGTCATCTCGCCTCGCGGGATCGTGGCGGCGGGCGGGTTCCGGGACTATTCGCGTCGGCTGTCTCGGCCGGAGCCGGTGGACCTCCACGTCATGCGGGAGGCCTTCGTCGGGATGATGGATCAGGCGGCCGATGACGTCCAGGCCGTCCGGCTCGAACAGGACGACTCGATCCTGGACCGGTATGCCGAGGTGAGCGAAGCGGAGGGGCAAGGGGCGGTGATGGTGCCGGTCGAGTCCCTATCGGATGCGGATTGGTTGATGTCGAGGATACAGCGCGTGGTCGAGGAGCGTTGGGGTCGACGTCCGGCGGACGATGCAGTTGAGATCGTGTCGCTGCACCTGCGGTGCGCGATCGAGTTGCCGGGCATGTTCCCGGCGAGATTGCCGCCGACGGATGAGCGGATCGAGCGGGCGCTGATCCGATGGGTGGAGAGAGACCCGGTCTCAGACCCGGTGTCGCAAACGGCCGACAGGGTGTACGATCGGTCGCGCCTGCTGGCGGGCGATCGGGGCCGCGGCCCGGTCAGGATCGTCGAGCCCGACGTGGTGGTTGATATCGGTTCTCAATGGCGGTGGCAGGTGACAGAATACGGACACCTTGCCTGCCGGCGCGATCGGGCCTGAGGCTGTCTCGCGCAGGGGTGGGCCGCTAGAATAGTTTGTGGGTTCATGGTTGGGACGCAGTTGTCCCGGTGCATCATGAGGAAGGAGTCAAAACGATGGCGGACGTCACGCAGCAGATCATCGAGGAGTTGAAGAAGTCCTACCGGATGGAGATTGAGACGGTGATGAACTACATCGCCAACTCGATCAACCTGGACGGCGTGCGGGCCGAGGAGATCAAGAAGTCCCTGGCCGCCGACCTCACCGCCGAGCTGGCCCACGCCCAGACGCTGGGCCGGCGGATCAAGACGCTGGGCGGGCAGGTGCCCGGCTCGCTGGCGATGCAGTGGGACCAGCGGCTGCTACAGCCCCCGGCCGACCCGACGGACGTGGTGGCGGTGATCCGCGGCGTGATCGAGGCCGAGGACGGCGCCGTCAACCAGTACGCCAAGATCATCAAGCTCTGCGAGGGTGTCGACTACGTGACCCAGGACGTGTGCATCACGCTGATGGGTGACGAGGAGGAGCACCGCCGCGAGTTCCGGGGGTTCCTGAAGGAATACGCGAACTGAACGGGCATCATGTCCCTCTTCTCCCCCTCAGGGTGACCAGCCCGTAGTCGCCTCCGGACGGGCCGCTGCCCGAGCCGGCGACGATGTCCTCCAAGTCATCGGGCGGGTGCCGGTCAGTCATGCAGGCCCGTTCATCCGTGCGGTGGTGGTTGGCCGGGCCGGCCGGCCCGAGTATACTGGCCGGGCAATCATACGCCGTCGCTCATTTGCGCTGGAGATCATCCCATGCTGCTCAGCGTCCTGCGGGCCATCTTCGTCATCGTCATCATGATCGTGGGCATGAATTACGCCGAACAGGTCTACAAGGACGTGCCCGCCGAGGCGATTCTCGCCGCCGCCCTGGGCGTCTCGGTCCTGGTCATCGGCCTGGACGTGTTCATCCCGCAGAAATCGCTTCTGGCGATCTCGGGCCTGCTGTTCGGCCTCGCCGTCGGGATGCTGATCACCTACGGCGCAAGCATCATCATCAACCTCCTGGTCGACGCCTACGAACTGGGGCCCGCCAACAGCCCGTCGGTGAGCACGACCAAGGTGGTCATCGGCATCATTGCCTGCTATCTGTCCGTCAGCTTCATCCTGCAGACCAAGGACGACATCCGTTTCGTCATTCCCTACGTGGAGTTCTCCAAGCACCGCAAGGGCCATCATCCGCTGATCCTGGACACCTCGATCATCATCGACGGCCGAATCGTCGATGTCCTGGAGACCTGGTTCGTCGACGCTCCGGTGATCATCCCCCGGTTCGTGCTGGAGGAGCTGCAAGCCGTCGCCGACAGCAACGACCGCCTGAAGCGCAACCGCGGCCGCCGCGGCCTGGACATCATCAACCGCCTGCAAGGCATCCCCACGATCGAGGTCCAGTTCCACGACATGCGGACCACCCGCGAGGAGGCCGCCGAACCCGTCGACCAGCGCCTCGTCAACCTTGCCCAGAAGATCGACGGCCGGATCGTGACCACCGATTACAATCTCAACAAGGTGGCCAAGATCCGCGGCGTGAACGTGGTCAACGTCAACGATCTGGCCAAGGCCTTGCGGCCGCAGTTCCTGCCCGGCGAGACCATGACGGTCAAGATCATCAAGCCCGGCGAGGCGCCGGGCCAGGGCGTCGGCTACCTCGAGGACGGCACCATGGTGGTGGTCGAGTTGGCCCGCGACCGCATCGGCCAGACCGTTCCCATCGTGGTCACCAGCGCCTTGCAGACCAGTGCCGGCCGGATGGTGTTCGGGCGCATCGAGTACGCCCGGCCGCCTGAACGGCCCGATCGTCCGGATCGCGCCGATCGTACCGACCGGCCCGACCGTTCCTATCGCCGTAACAACAACCAGGAATCCTGACCGTTGGCCCCCGGATCGCGAAGCCCGACGTCGATGTTCGCCCAACGCCTGGTATTCGGTTCGCTGATGATCGCCGCGGTGATCGGTACTGTCGTCCTGGATGTTTGGCTGTCCACCCCCGGTGGTGTCGGCCAGGCCGCCGGGTGCCTCCCGATGGCCGGCCTGCCGGTGACGCTGTTGCTCACGCTGCTGGTGGTCCTGGGCACGTTTGAAATGGGCCGAGTATGTCGGGCCGGCGGGTACCTGCCAGCCACACTCTGGGCGGCATTCGTGGCCGCGGGTTTGGTGCTCGCGCCCTGGGTCGAGATGCAGGCCCGCGTGGGTCGGGCAAACCCGCTGTTCGACACTACCTTGCGACAGCTCTCCCCGACGGTGGTCTGGCTGGCCGGCGGCATTCTCGGGGCGGCGCTGGTGATGCTGGCCCGCCGGACAACGGAGCGGGCCCTCGGAAACATCGCCGTCACGGTGTTGATGTTCGCATACCTCGGGCTGTTGGGCTCGTTCCTGATCCGCATCCGGTGCCTGAGCCCTGGGTTGGAGGGTGCCCTGTTGGCCGCCTACGTGGTTTTAACCATAAAATCTGGTGACATAGGAGCTTACCTCACCGGCATGGCCATTGGTCGGCATAAGTTGGCGCCTTGGGTGAGTCCGGCCAAAACCGTCGAGGGTGCGGCCGGGGCCGTCCTCCTTGCGGTCGTGGTGGCCCTCGCCGGGATGGCGGCCTGGCCGGAGCTGGTGGGCGGGGTACACGGCCCCTTGACTACGTCACAAGCTATTGTTTTTGGGATAGTTATGGCAGTCGTCGGCCATTTGGGTGACCTCGTCGAGTCGGCGATCAAGCGGGATGTGAGGGTGAAAGATTCGGGTTACCTTGTGCCGGCCTTTGGCGGCCTGCTGGACTTGCTGGATTCACCCCTCTTCGCCGCACCGGCCGCCTGGGCAGCGCTGACATTCTGGTGTGGAGTCGATTACAATTACCCATGAAGCCGAGACGAGGTCGGGTGGTCCCTGGAACGGTTTGCCCCGCGAGCGGGCGATCGGTCGCGTTTCGGCGGCCAGGAGAACCAAGGCAAATTGGAACTGACGATTACGCTCGAGGATGCCGGTAAGCGAGCGGCGCTGTTCGGTTCGGCGGATCGGCACCTACGCCTCATTCGTGGTGCCCTGGGCGTGCACATTTCGGCCCGGGACTCTTCTTTGAAGGTCTCCGGCAGCGCCCGGGCGGTGGGGCAGGCCGCCAGTATCATCGAGGACCTGCAACGGTTGCTGCGCGACCGTGACTTCCTGACCGACGAGCAGGTCGCCGAGACCATCACCCACGCCTGCCGGCAGCTCGACGCCGGGCCGAACAACGGCGACATCATCGAGGTCTATTCCCGCACGGCGACCCTTCAGCCGCGGACCGAAGGACAGCGGGCCTACTTGCAGGCCATCCGCCGGGACGACTTGGTGTTCTGCATGGGCCCGGCGGGCACGGGCAAGACCTACCTGGCCGTGGCCATGGCGGTCTCGATGCTCAAGGCGGGTGCCATCCACCGCATCGTGCACGTCCGTCCGGCCGTCGAGGCCGGCGAGAAACTGGGCTTCCTGCCCGGCGACATGCAGGCCAAGGTGAACCCATACCTCCGCCCGCTGTTCGACGCCATGTACGACATGATGCCCTACGAGCAGATCCAACGGTTCCTCACCAACGACGTGATCGAGATCGCCCCCCTGGCCTTCATGCGCGGCCGGACGCTCAACAACGCCCTGATCATTCTCGACGAGGCCCAGAACACCACCGTCTCGCAGATGCTGATGTTCCTCACCCGTCTGGGCAACCACAGCAAGATGGTGGTGACCGGCGATGACAGCCAGGTGGACCTCGAGCGCCCGGAGGCCAGCGGGATGATCGACGCGGTCCGACGGCTGGAAGGCATCCGAGGCATCAGCACCATCCGCTTGGCCCAGGAGGACATCGTGCGGCATCGGCTGGTGCAGAATATCGTGACCGCTTATGCGAACGGAAACCCGAGGACCCGCCAGAACTACGAAGTTGGGCACTGATTTTATCGGAACCGCCGTGGCGGTAACTGGGCCGGACGGCGCGGCCTGACGATGAAAGGCTGAGGCGCTGAGGGCGAGGCGGCGAGGTGCCGGCAAGTGGCTCCCAGACAACACTGACGGCGGCTTGCGGCCTGATTCGTGACGTGGAAGCACAGACGTGATCACCCGCTCGAAGACATCCGAATTGCGGCGGCTGGAGGCCAAACGGCAGCGCAGCGCGCAGCTCGGCAGTGTCTGGCGGCGCCTGGTGAGGGGGGTGCCGCCGCTCGTCCTGCTGATCTGGATCGGCTTTTTCGCTGGTACGGTGGTGATCCTCCTGTCCGGCGGTGAGTCGCTGCCTTACAGCCTGAACGAGAGGCCGACGCAGGACATTCGGGCTCGGGTGGCGTTCGAGGTCGAGGACCCCTCTCGGACGCGCCAGGAGCGGCAGATTGCCGAAGCCTCCGCCCCCAGCGTCTACACGGCGAACGCGGCGCCGCTGGAGACGATTCGCGGGAGGCTGAGCGAACTGCTGATCATGGCCAAGTCCGCCGAGGACTTGGCCAAGCTGGGCGATCTGGCCACCAAGCAGGGCTGGAAGCTGGACGACGCCGCGATGCGGTCGCTGCGGGGTTTCGCCGGTGCCGACAAGAGCAAGCAGTTCGACGAGTTGGTGGCCCGGCTGATCGGTCGCCTCAGCGCCGAGTACATCGTCGCCCCGCCCAAGAGCCCCATCCGCAGACAGCCGCCCCGCACGACGATTCTGCAGCGCGGATCGGAGCGCATCGAGATCGCGACCACCGCCCTGCAGTTCTGCACCAAGCGGGAGTACGTCGAGAAGCGGGCCGCCCAGTTGGCGTCCGAGATCTTCCCCGAGCCGCTCCGCAAGCTGGTCGCCGAGGTCATCATCAAGACACTGACTCCGCCGAACGAGGCGGTCGACCCGGCGGACTACGCGCTGTGGCGGCACGACGCGGCTGCCACGACGAAGGAAATCGAGGAGGTCCAGGCCCGCGTGCCGGTATTCACCACGCCGTACAAACCCGGCGACTTGCTGGTCGAGGCCGGCACTGAGATGGGCAGCGACGAACTGGGCCTGCTGGCCCACCACCACCAGGCGTATCTCAACGCCGAGCGCAGCGATCCGAAGCTCCGTCTGGCGAAGCTTCAGCGGCAGGGGGGGCTGGTGGGGCTGGTGTTGCTCATCACTTTCGGATTGGCCGCCTACACCCTGACGTATCAGGGGCGGGTGTTCGAGAACCGTGGCCGGGCCCTGGGGCTGGCGGGTCTGCTCCTGCTGATGATCCTGCTCAGCCGCCTCAACGAACGAATGGACCTGCGTTGGGACTCGCCGGCGGAATTCTCGGTGGCCTGCGTGGTGACGACCGCGTTGCTGTTGACCATCGCTTACAACCAGCGATTCGCGTTCGGCACGGGCGGCGTGCTGGCGATCCTGGTCACGCTGGCGTCGCGCTCGGACATCTGGCTGTTCCTGACGCTGATGGCCGCCTGCGGCGTCGCGGTGTTCTCGTTGAACGAGGTCCGTACGCGGGGCAAGCTCATCGCGGTGGGCACGCTGGCGGGCGTGGGGGCATTCCTGACCACGATGTTCGGCCGCCTCTACGAGGGCCAGGAGTGGCTGTATGTGCTGACCCATACCCTGGCCGCCGGTGTGGCGGCGGTGGCGGCGGGCTTCATCGTCCAGGGCATCCTTCACTATTTCGAGCGACTGTTCGGCATCGCGACCAGCCTCACCCTGTTGGAATGGTGCGACGCCAACCAGCCGCTGCTTCGCAAGCTCGCCCAGGAGGCCCCCGGCACGTACAGCCACTCGCTGATCCTCAGCCAGATGGCCGACGAGGCGTCGTCCGCCATCGGAGCGAACGGCCTGCTGGCGCGGGTGGGGGCGTTGTATCACGACATCGGCAAGACGCAGAAATCCTACTACTTCGTCGAGAATCAGGAGGCGCGGATGAACCGGCACGACCGGCTCAATCCGACGATGAGCCTGCTGATCATCCTCGGTCACGTGAAAGACGGGCTGGAGATGGCCCGGGCCTACGGCCTGCCCCGCGTGCTGCACCAGTTCATCGCGGAGCACCACGGCACGACGCTCGTCAAGTATTTCCATCACATCGCCAGCGAGAAGGCGGCCAAGGACGCCCGCATCAAGGGCCGGCACGACCAGGTGTCGGAGAACGAGTTCCGCTACCCCGGCCCCAAGCCGCGGTCGAAGGAGTCGGCCATCCTGATGATCTGCGACGGTTGCGAGGGGGCCGTCCGGGCCTTGCCCGAGCCGACGCCCGGTCGCATCGAGGCCCTCATCCACCAGATCGTCATGGAGCGCCTGACCGACGGGCAGTTCGACGATTGCGACATTACCCTGCGGGAGCTGAACACGGTCGAGCGGTCGCTGGTCAAGAGCCTGTGCGCGATCCATCACGGGCGAATCAAGTACCCCGGCAAGGTCGCGCCGTCTGACCGCCCCAAGCCGGAGCGTGAGGAGGCGGAGCCGCCCGTCCGCGAGACGCGAGGTGCAGCCGTGCCGGCCAAGACCCCGGAGGTCGCGCGACAGTCGTGAGGGCATCGCGACGAGCAGCGTCCGGCCCCGCGGCCGGCTCGGCGGCCGTGCTGTGCTCAAGGGCTGCGCCCCGGCGAGTCGTCGTGCGACGGCTCGTCGCGGCGGTGAGTCTGACGACGGAGCGGATCGTGCGGGCGGTGGCACAGGCGGCCGGGAACACGCACATCGAGTCGCTCAGCGTCGCCATCGTGGATGACCGGACGATGGCCGCGCTGCACCGGCGGTTCCTGGGCGATGATCGGCCGACGGACGTCCTGACGTTCGACCTGCGCGACGACCCGAGGTCGGCGGCGCTGGAGGGCGAGATCGTGGTGTCGGCGGAAATGGCCCGTCGCGAGGCGGCCCGTCGGGGTCTGGACGTCGGCGAGGAACTGTTGAGATACGTCGTCCACGGCGCGCTGCACCTGTTGGGTATGGACGATCGCGATGCTGCCGGCCGGCGTCGAATGCGACGAGCGGAGAATACTGTCTTGCGGCAATGCCGGCGAGCCGGCCCGTCCTCGGGCCGGTCGCCTGCCGAACACGAACGCTCCCCGTCGGCGCGCCGCGGCAGCCGACTCGCAGCGAGGAGTCATCGGTGAGTGGTCTGGAGCTGGGGATAGGGCTGATCCTGCTGACCTCGATCACGCTGTTCGCGACGGCGATCGTGGCCCTGCAACTGATGTCGCGCGTGCGTCTCGCCGAGCGGCTGGGCGAGGACGTCGAGACCGAGCGGATCAACCGGCTCGTCGCCGCCCGCGAGGAGATGGTCTTCAGCTTTTCGTTCGTGCGGCTGGCGTCGATCCTGGCCCTGGTGGTGCTGGTCGACCACGTGGCGGGCATCAAGGCGGGCACGCGGGCCTCGATCGCGACGCAATACGCGATCGTCTACTTCGTTTCGCTGGTCCTGGCGATGACGACCGGCGTGGCCATTCCCAACGCCTGGGCCCGGTACGGCGGCGACGCCTTTCTGGTCCGCGGCATGCCCGTGCTGTTTGCCCTTCGCCGCCTGCTCTATCCGCTGGTCGCCCTGCAGCACGCATGCGACGCGATCGTCCGTCGCCTGGCCGGCATCCCCAAGGCCGACGTTCGCCAGGAGGAAGCCGACCAGATCGAGAAGGAGATCCTGGGGGCGGTCAGCGAGGGCGAACTGGCCGGGGCGGTGCACGAGGATGAGGCCGACATGATCGAGTCGGTGCTGGAGTTCCGCGACACCAGTACGGGGGAGATCATGACTCCGCGGACCGAGATCGTCGCCCTGCCCGCCGGGGCCACCGCGGCCGAGGCCAAGGAACTGATCACCCGGACCGGCCATTCAAGGATCCCCGTTTTCATCGAGAACATCGACGACATCCAGGGCGTGCTGTACGCCAAGGACCTGCTCCAGCTCGACGACCAGACGCCGTTCAACCCGCTGGAACTGATGCGCAAGGTGCCGTTCGTGCCCGAGGCCAAGCGGATCTCCGACCTGCTCGCCGAGCTGCGGCAGCAGAAGGTGCACCTGGCGATCGTGCTGGACGAGTACGGGGGGACGGCCGGCCTGGTGACCATCGAGGACATCCTCGAGGAAATTGTCGGCGAGATCAGCGACGAGTACGAGGAGCCCGAGCCCGATCCCATGTGCCGCATCGACGACCACACGCTGGAGGTCGACGCCCGCGTCCACATCGATGAGGTCAACGAGGAACTCGGCATCGAGCTGCCCGAGGGCGACGACTACGACACCGTCGGCGGGTTCGTCTTCAGCACCATGGGCAAGATCCCCGCCACCGGCGAGGAGATGTGGTTCACCAACGTCCGCCTGCGGGTCATCGCCGCCGAGGAGCGCAAGATCAACCGCCTGCGCGTCGAGGTCGTTCCCGACAAGGCCCCGGCCTGAGTGCCCGGGCGTCGGCCCTCGCCGGCAGCCTGGGCCGGCGGTCCTTCATGGACGCGACCAACCTTCTTGCCGGGCGTGTGTCTATTGTGGTAAGTTGGCGTGGTGGCGTGGTCCAGAGCCCATTATGGATTGGCCGAGTCATGGACAGATTGCGATGTAACATCTTTAAGATCCTGATGATCCTGGCGTTGGTGGCGTTGCCCGGTTCGGACATCGAGTGCGAGGACGACGAGTTCGAGTTCAATTGGCCGTCGTTCCACCACGATGATGGCTATTGGGTCTACGAACCGGTGTACATCGAGCCGGCGCCGTGCTGCTGGTTCTGGTAAACCGTTGGACCTGAGCGCCGTCAACCGACAGTGGGATCAGATCCGCGGCGGGCTGGCCCGTCTGCGGTCGTGGTTTGAGTTGTGCCGGCTGCCGTGGAGTCTGGCGGTGGCGGC
>JACQVT010000835.1 GCA_016209665.1 Planctomycetota bacterium
AGTCGCCCTCGTTGCGGTCGCCATCGTATCTTAAGGTGGCGCAGGACAAGGATGCCGGCTTGTCCTTGTTCCCCGGCGACCAGGCGGTGATGAGCGACGTCGAGATCGGCCGGGCGTTGAACACGCCGGTCTCCCTGCCCGCCAAGGTCCGCATCGCGGTCATGCGGTTCGAGGACCACGGCGGCTGGGCCTGGTGGTCGGAGGAAATCTCGCGGATGGACGCCGACAGCGTCGCCGGCCTGCTCGGCAAGCTTCGCGCCTGCGACCGCGTCTCCGACGCCTCGCCGCTGCCGGCCATGCTCATGCCCATCCGCCGGGATGTGCCGAACCTGCGTGTAGCCGCCGCCCGCTACCAGGCCGACGCGGTCCTCGTCTACCAGGTCCGGACCCGCCAGTTCGAGCGCCAGCGGTTCCTCCAGGAGAAGGAAACCAAGGCCCGCTGCCAGATCGACGCCGTACTGATCGACGTCCGCAGCGGCATCATCCCCTTCGCCTCCAGCATCGCCGAGGCCTTCGTCGCCACCAAGGCCAAGGACGACTTCAACGAGGCCGAGACCATGTACAAGGCCGAACTCCAGGCCACCGCCCGCGGCCTGGCAAAGAACGCCGATGAACTGACAACCTTCCTGAAAACCATACCCGTCGGCGAATCGAAATAACCCCCCGGCTCTTGGGGGGCGGGCATCCTTGCCCGCCTTCTTCAATTTCATTGGGAAAGAAAGACAGGCGGGCAGGGATGCCCGCCCCCCAAGGCCGCCGCCTTGCCACAAACCCGCAACTGCGTTATGAGTCCGGGCTGGACACCTCAACAGGGAGGACCGGCCCGTGCAGATACGAATCACATTGCTCACGGCGTGGATGGTGGCTTCGACGGTGGGGGGACAGGCGGCCCCGCAGGTGCTGTGGCAGGGCGGCCGGATGCAGGCCCGCCTCGTCCCGCCAAACCTTGCCGCGCCCATGGACCGGCTGGTCGAAACGACCATCAACGGCTACCTCGACGAGTCCTGCGGGCGGACGATACCTGTGGGCGCGCAGGCCGAGGGCGATGCCGTGTCAGTGCTCGTCGGCGACGAGCAGAACAACCCCGCGATCGGCCGGCTGGTGGCTGCGGGCCTGGACCTTGGCCGCGCGGACCTGGGCGATGAGGGCTTCCGGCTCCTGACGCACGAGGCCGACGGCCGCAAGTCCGTCATCATCACCGCCAACACGCCCGCGGGTCTCAAGTACGGCTGCCAGGAACTCGTATTCTTCCACACCGCGCTCACCTCGGACTCGGCCGCCGTCGACTGGCCGCTGGACACCCGCCGCAAGCCCGGGTGGGCCTACCGCGGCATCTACATGCTTCCCTGCTGGTCGGCTCACGATTCCATCGCCAACTGGCGGGCGGTCCTCAAGTTCAACTCCGAGCTGACGCTGAACCGCAACTGGTTCTGGCTCGGCGGCTTTCCCGTTATGGAACAGTACGGCGGCGAGTACAAGGGCACCGACCTGGCCAACGTCCAGAACGTCCGCGGCCTGATCGACCTGTGTCGTAGCGAGGCGATGAAGTTCTACGTCGGCGACGGCTGGTTCACCTGGCACCACGCCAAGGCCGTCAAGGGTGATCCTCAGCGCGGCATCCAGTACTACCTCGACCTCGTCGATCTGCTGCCGGGCACCGAGGGCATCTACCTCGAGCCGGTGGGCGAGGGCTCCGACGCCAAGGAGGAGGTCTGGCGCCCGCAGGCGGCGGGTATCCACACGCTGGCCGAGGCCGTGTGGAAAAAGCACCCGGACCTGGAGTTCGCCGTCGCCATCGGCAAGTTCAACAACCCCGCCTACCGCAAGCTGATCCACGAGATCGACGATGGCAGCGACTCAAGCCACCGCGGACGGCTCTACTGGTGGTGGTGCTGGGGCGACCCGCTCAAGTGCCGCGCCCTGGACGAACACCCGCTGGTGCTTCGCTGGCACACCACCGTCCATATGAGCGACTTCCACGGCTCGACAGATGCACCCCGTCCGGATGAAAGACCTCTCACGGGCTTCGCCACCAGCTACGACCCCGGCCAAGGCTACGGCAACCCGTGGAACGGCTGGGGCAAGCTGGGCTTCGACAAAGCCCGCAACGTGCATCCCCGCACGATGCCGTTCTTCTCGCACCAGTATCGGTTCCGCGAGCGATGCTGGGACGCCGCCATCACCGACGATGCGTTCGCCCGGCGCCTGTCCTGTCGTCTGTTCGATGCCGACATGCCGGCCGACTCGATCCAGCGATACCTGGAGTTGGCCGCGATGTGTTCCCAGCCGCGGCAGGCCGACCTGCGGAAACTCCTCGCTATCGAGGCGTTCGTGAACGCCCATCAGGGCAAGGGCACCGCTCGCAATCGCGATACCCTGACGCGCATGGCCGAAGCGGTCGCCGGCATCCGCGCCGAACTCGCCAAGCCCCCGGCCACCCGCCCGAAGTGAAGCCGGTGCCCGGTCAAACATCCAGGCGGCTCGCTACGGGCGTTGGAGCATGTCGGTGATCGGGAACAGCTCCGCCAGCACGTCGCCGGTCGTGTGCTTCACGAAGTCCAGCCCACCGGCGACCATCTGGTCCCGCACGTCCGAGGCACAACTGCTGCCGAATAGGGCGGCGCCCGACGCCGTCAGCAGAAGCGCCCTCAGCATCGGTCTCAGTGCTCTGGCAAGGTTCATAGGTCTTGTCTCGCTCTCCATGAGTGTCAGAAAAGAACCTGGATGCGAACGCCGCCCACGATCGAGTCGTGGGCTCCCTTGTCCCCGCCCGGATTCACCACCACCTGAAAGTCGGGCGAGATGATCAGCCACGGTGTCGCGAAGTACTTGTAGTAAAACTCAAACACCGTTTCGCGGGAGGCGTCCTCGTGCACCTCCTCGCGATACTGTTCGGACAGGATGCCCTGCGCCACGGCAAATGCCGTCACGTCCTGGTCCCGCGTGGGCACCAGGCCGGTATACGAAAGGCCGAACTCCCAGTAATCGTCGATCTTGTTGATGTCCTCGTGAGCCCAACCCCAGCGGCCGAACGCACCGAGGCCCTGCGAATCCTTCGGGTCGTCCTGCTCCTTCCACACCATCTGGTCGATGCCCAGGTACAACCCCACGTCGTCGCCGCGAAACTCATCCCGCAGCCGTCCGTCCAGCGTGTCCTTGAACACCTTGTGCGAGCGCGGATCGTACCACCAGCCCAGTCGGTATCGGCCGGGCAGCGCCCCCTTGGCCGTCGCCCACTTCGGCGTGAATCCCATCTCCCACATACCCAAAAACAGGGCCTCGTCGTGGAACGCCGTGTCGAAGCCCGTGCGGCGGTCGCGGCTCTGCGAGTCGATGGCCGCCGCCTGAAAGTAGAACCAGTCCACCGGCTGGGCCTTCGCATACGCTCCCAGCCCCGTGCGGTGGGGCAGGACCATATTGCGTAGGATGCCGCGGTTGATGAAGTCCTTGTACTCGTGGTTGGCGTAGTGACTGACGTCGACCAAGTCTTTGTTCGTCTCGAA
>JACQVT010000836.1 GCA_016209665.1 Planctomycetota bacterium
CCACGGCAGCGCGCTCGTCGATCAGCACCAGGTCGGCACAGCGCTCGCGGGCCAGAGACAGCGCCGATGCCTCTCCATCGTCGAGGCGGTCCAGGAAGGCAAGGTCGATCGGCGCTTCCACTTTGAGCCAATCGGGCGGACGCTGAGCCCACAGTCGGACCACATCGGGGAAATGCTCCAGCCGAAGCTCCCGAAGAATCTGGGGTGTCGTCAGCACTTCACCGTAGAGTTGAGGCAAGGCATGAATGGCGTCAACCTCAACCAGGTAGCGGAGCGGCCCGGTGTCGGAGACGATGATCATTGCTTGTGAGCCTGCTGGCGGAGGCTCCGCGAGGCTTGGACCTGGGCGGCGATCTGGTCGGCGGTGAACTCGTCAACGACCCCATGACGGCCGAGCACCTCGTCGGCTTGTCCGCGGCCGATGCCGAGGAAGCTGGCGAACTGGCCGTGGGAAAGCTTGCCTTCGCGGTAGAGCCGGACGGCGACCGCCTCACGGGCGGCCTGATCGAGTTCGCGGACCAGGGCCTCGTCGAGATTGTCGGGGATAGGGACAGTAACCGTCATACAGCTTAAGTTTAGCAGATGGCCCTTGTATCCGCAACCGAAATCGGCCATCGTCATGAACGACTCCGCCGCCATCCAAAGCGGCATCGGAAGCGGCCGCACTCCACATTCCCGCCGTCCCTCCGTCCCCTTGTTTCCCGCTCGCCCCCTCTTCCCTTGCTCGCGTCCACCGGCCAGACGCCGGTGCCACACTGAACCCTGAACCCCGAACGCTGACCCTGCCTATCCTTCGCTTGCGCTTCGGGGCTCGTGACAGGGCCCTCGCTTCGCTGGGGGCCGCGACTTGGCGCTTCGGGCTCGTCGAAGGTGACCTCGCCGCCATCGTCCAAGGCCGCCCCTGCCGTCGCGTCGCGGCGTGAGGGACTTTTCCTGGGATGGATGCCGGTCGACCCGGTATACTGGTCGTGAAGTGCAGGGTCCAGGGTCGCCCATCCTTCGGGTGGGTGCGTGCCGATTTTTTAGCTCAACGCGAAGGAGGGAAACAGATGAAGCCATCGCGAACCTGTGATCGTTTGTGGCCGGCGGTCGTCGCGGCGATCGTGCTCTGGTCGGCGACGGGGGCGGTGGCGCGGGCGGTGCCGTGGACGATCGAGCCGCTCGCGACTACGGGCAACCTCGGCTGGAGCATCGACATCGATCGGGCTCCCGACGGCACCCTCTACGTCTCCAGCTACCGCCAGGACAGCACGCTCCTGGTGATGAAGCGGCAAGGGGGGGCGTGGAGCAGCCTGCCGTCGCTGCCGATCGGCGATTACAGCACGGCTCTCGACGCCGGCGGCCGACCCCATGTCCTTACGCACCGGGCTCAAAGCAGCGTGTTTCGGCTGGAATTCTCCCGCCTGAACGACAGCAACACTTGGGAGACCACGGTCATTCACACCGGCGGGCAGATGCGGGCCCGCTCGCTGGTGTTCGATTCCCAGAACCGCCCCCACGTGGCCTTCATCGACAACGTGGACCGCACGCTCAAGCACGTTTGTGGATGACTACAAGAACCTCTATTACGCCTACAAGCCCGTACCCGAACCTTCCAGCCTCGCGGTGATGCTGCTGGCCGGCATGTTGGCCGGCCGACGCCGACCGAGCAGACGCCCTGTCTGACGTGGCTCCAAAGTCGCCGCAGGCTCCGATCTCATCAAGGTTTGTGATTGGCGGCCCGGTTTCGGTATACTATGTCGTATGAGTAACTGTGGTGGCTGCGCCAGCGCGCGGGACCGCTGCGGGAACGGGCTGGAGAAGATATACCCGACCACGGCGATCCGCTACGGGCGAATGAATTACATCGGAGAATTCTCGCACGATCCGAACATGGCGTTCGCGTGCGGGGGCAAGGTGATCATCCAGACGGACCGCGGGATCGAGGTCGGCCAGCAGGTGAGCCTGACCTGCCACGGCTGCGACAAGTCGGTGACCCGCGACCAGATGCGGGCCTACGCGAAGGCGAGCGGGAACGATTCGTACCGGCTGAACAACGGCCGCATCCTCCGCGAGGCGACGGAGAGCGACCTGGCCGAGCTGCGGCACCTCGAGCAGGGGATCTTCGACAAGCTCCAGACCTGCCGGCGATTGAGCGCCGAACTGAACCTGCCGATGAAGATCGTCGACGCCGAGCACGTCTTCGGGGGCGAGCGGATCATCTTCTACTTCATGTCGGAGGACCGGATCGACTTCCGCGAGCTGGTGCGGCTGTTGGCCCGGGAGTTTCAGACGCGGATCGAGATGCGGCAGGTGGGAGCCCGCGACGAGGCCCGGCTGCTGGCGGACTACGAGACCTGCGGCCGCGAGTGCTGCTGCAAGAACTTCCTCAAGGTGCTCAAGCCGATCGGCATGCAAATGGCCAAGCTGCAGAAGGCCACGCTGGATCCGTCGAAGGTCAGCGGCCGGTGCGGGCGGCTGAAGTGCTGCCTGCGGTACGAGCACGAGACCTACGCCGATCTCGACAAGAAGCTGCCGCGAACCGGGCGGCGCGTCCGCACGGCGACGGAGGAAGGCGTGGTCATCGACCGGCAGGTGCTCACGCAGCTCCTGAAGATCCGGAAGGACGACGGCACGGTGGCGACGATCTGCGAGGAGGACATCACCGAACGGGACCTGCGGGAGCCGCCCGCGCCCCCGTCGGGAGCGGAGGACTACGACCGCCCCGGCCGCGGCCCGAGCGACCCTTTACACGCGACGGGACGCGAAGCGTCCAAGGGCGACCGTCGGCGTCAGGACGGCCGCGACCCGGAAGGCCGAGGGGCTCGACGGGATCAACCCGGCGACCGCCGCGGACCGGACCCGCGGCGTCCCTTGCCGCCGCAGCCAGAGCCGGAGCAAGACGAGGTTTTCGGGAGCGATGAGGTCCTGGACGACGAGATGCCGATCGACGATACGGCAGCGTCGCCGACGGATGAGGCGGCGGATCAGCCGTTGACAGCCGGATTAGACGACTCGACACTGCCGACCGATCGACCGGCGGCCGGCAGCGACGTACCGCCGGGGGCGGTTGCGGGCGAACTCCCGGCGATGCCGGGGGACACCGGCCCGCAGGCCCCACAGGGCCGCCGGCACGGGCGTCGTCGCAGCCGGAATCGCCGGCGCCGCAGGGGTGGGGGGAATCGACCGCCCGGCTCGCCGCCGCCGGCGCCGAGGTGAGGCGGGAAACAGCCTGGGCATGGCGCGCAAAGCCGAGAAACCGCTGGAGCAGATCGTCCGCGAGGTCGGGCGATATCCCATCGACGCGTACGTGTTCGTCCAGGAGTGCATCAGCCTGGCCACGGACCGCGTTCACGGCGCCATGGCGCCAACGCTCCATACCGTCGCGACGTGGATGGCCCAGGAGGGCCTCACGCCCGAGGAGTTCCGGGAACGATGGCGGATCGGCGAACTGCCGCCGGAAATCGTCGAGGCGGTGCAGCAACTGGGAGGTCCGGAGAAGATGAACCGGCACGTCACCGGCCAGCAGTTGTGCGAGGTCATCCGGGACGTGGCCCGCGAACGCTGGGGCCTGATGGCTCGCAACGTGCTCGCCCGATGGGGCATCACCCGCACCGAGGACCTCGGCGAGATCGTGTTCGCCCTGGTCAACAACGGCTGGCTGCAGAAGCAGCCGACGGACACGATTGACGATTTCAACAATGTCTTCTCGTTCGCGGAGGCGTTCGACCGGACGTACCGCATGCTCGAATAGAGGGGCGCTCGCTTGCGATTCGTGTCCGCCGCAGGCGAGATTCGACGCGGCGCACTCCTCCTCGGGTTCGGGTTACGTAGCGACGAGGGGCACTCGCTGGCGCTTTGTGCTGGTGACGCTCGCTCGTGCGCGGGCCGAGGAAGGCGGGCAAGGATGCCCGCCCCCCCAAGAGCGGGCAGGGTCAGGACGGGGCGATCTGCTCGAACCAGCCGACCTTGGGCAGGTCGCCGACGAGCGGGCTGACGTAATCGCGGAAGCTGTTGAGGACGTTGTTGCCGGCCTCGTTGATGTACTCGTCGGGCACGACGGTGGTGAACGGCGGGTCGTCGGGGGCGACGTCCGCGAGGGCCACCAGCTTGGTGCCGACGGCGTAGGTGGTGCTGGGCAGGCGGACGAGGGCGACGCTGCCGTCCTGGTCGGCGTCGAGGGAGTAGCTGACGGCCATCTGCCCGACGAGGCGGGCCTCCCAGGCGTCGATCTCGCTGCGGACGCCGGGGAAGCTCCGTTGCAGGTAGCCGAAGGTGTCGGCCCGCACGCGCTTGATGGTCTTGCACTTGGCCCGCAGGGTGCCGGCGAGATAGTCGGCGAGGGAGCCGGCGCCGGCGGACAGCTCGATGTTGCCGTGGGGGTCCGTCTGCACGCTGTCGGCCTTGAGGATCGAGACCTTCTTGGCCCACAGTTCGCCCTTGCTGTCGACGAGGCCTTCGGAGACGGCGACGACGCAGCGCTCGTAGCGGCTGTGGACGGAGGCGACGTCGGCCACGAACTTGTCGATGTCGAACGGCCGCTCGGGCAGATAGACCAGGTGGGGGCCGTCGTCCGGCCGCTGGCGGGCGAGGATACTGGCGGCGGTGAGCCAGCCGGCGTTGCGGCCCATGAGGATGTTGATCTTGACGCCCTGCAGGGCCCGGTTGTCGAGGTTGTCGCCGATGAACGCCGAGGCCACGAACTTGGCGGCGCTGCCGTAGCCCGGGCAGTGGTCGGTCACCAGCAGGTCGTTGTCGATGGTCTTGGG
>JACQVT010000794.1 GCA_016209665.1 Planctomycetota bacterium
GGTCGGCAAAGCCGATGATCGACGTGAGCGGCGTCCGCAGCTCGTGACTCACGTTGGCCAGGAACTCAGTCTTGAGCTTGTTGGACTCGAACAGGGCGACGTTCGTCTCGGCCATCTCGCCCAGCTTGGCGTCAAGCGAACGGTTGATCGTCTCCAGTTCCAGCCGCGACCGCTCGAGCTGGCCGAGCATTTCGTTGAAGGCGTCGGACAGCGCCTCGAACTCGTCGCCCGTCGTCAGGTCGGCCCGGGCGGACAGGTCGCCCCCGGCGATGCGCTCCGCGCAGGCCTTCAGCTCCCGCACCGGGGCGAGGATCAGCTTCTGCGACACGAGGTAGAACACCAGAATGGCCAGAAAGCCGCCGAGCACCCCGGCCAGGATCACCACCGCCCGCGTCAGCAGCAGGTCGTTGTTATTGGCCAGCGACCGCTGCACGTCGATGATCCCCACGAGCGGACGGCGGCCGAGCCCCTCCTTCACGCCGCGGACCGCCAGAATGCACCGGTAGGCCCGCGGCTTGCCGGGCTCGTAAACCGTGGTCGACAGCTCGTTCACGCTGTCGTCCGTCTGCATCTCCCGCATGGCCTTGACCAGCACCGTATCGTGGGGATCGATGCGCCATGCTTGTGTGATGGCCAGCCGGGCCCGCGGCACGACGATGCGGACCTCGTCCGCCACGCGGGAGCGCAGCTCGGCCGGCAACAGGGCGATGCCAGCCTCGATGGCCAGCACGGTCGTCGAGGCTTGAGCCAACGTGAACGCGATCTCCCACGCCTGGCGGAGCCACTTTGGCGGGTTCGGCGGCAGCCTGAGCACTCCGTCGATCGGGGAGCCGGCAACGTCGGCCGCGGCCGGCACGGGGATCAGCCGCGGTCGCACGTCGGCCTGAAGGCCCAGCTCCTTCGCGTTGTCCTCCCACCACTGGTCCAGCAGCCGCTGCTCGCGGGCCCAATCGACCGCGGACGGGTTGATCCGGGCCCGGGCCAGGGTCGCCAGCTCCTTCGTCCGCTGGGCGTTGAGCTGGTGAACGAACGTCTCCATCCACCGGCCCGGCACGAACAGCGTGGCCGCGATGATCAACGCCACCGCCAGGCCGAACAGCAACTGGCACTTGCGGGCGAGCGAAATGTGGAAGAGGTCGCGCCGGACCATGATCGCCCCATTGTAACCGCCGGCCGCCCCCATGATACAGAACCGCTCCACCCGCCTCGCCGACCCCTCTTGGGGGGCGGGCATCCCTGCCCGCCTCGTTCTCACCTTTCGGTGGAGGCGATGAGAAAGGCGGGCAAGGATGCCCGCCCCCCATGGCCGACCCTCAGTTCGTGCCCCGGCCCCGCGTCGGTTACACTCACTGCCCATGCGCCGACGCCGCTTCCTGCTGGCTGTGACCGTGCTCCTCACCACCGCAACGACGGTCGGCGGCACCATCGCCTACGGGCTCTACTACCGCAGCGATCGCTACCGCCGGCACGTCGAACGGGGACTGACGGAGTTCTTCGGCCTGCCCACGGACGTGCGGACCGTCCGCCCGCACACGCTCCGGTCGCGCGTGTTGACCAACATTCAGATGTGGCTGCCCGAGCGACGGGCCCGGATCTTCGTGTGCCCCCGCGCGGTGTGGGATGCGTCGCCCCGCCACGGCGGCGGAACGGTCCTGCACCTCTACAACTCGGTCATGTCCATTGGCTCGGAGGCCTGGGAATCCGAGGACTACATGCGCGTGCTGCGGGCCAGCCTGCTGCACAACTTCTCCGAGCTGGACATCCGCCAGGTGCGGTTTCACGACGGCAGCCTGACTTGGCCGCGACGCGACTTCGAGATGCGGGCCGACGGGGTCGATGGCACCATCACCTTCGACCCCCAGGGCCGCGGCGAGGCGGTGCTCACGGCCCACTCGCTGAACGGCACCCGCGTGACCGAGCCCGTCCGCATCCACGCCCTCATCGACCCGGCCAACCCGGACGACTTCCTGCCCGAGGTCGGCCTGGACGTGCCGCCGTTGCCGTTGGCCGCGCTGGGACTGAACGAGGCCCTGCAATCGCGGGTAACCCAGGGCTCGTTCACCGGCAGGATCACACTGCGGCAGTCTCTCACCGCCGACACCATCGAACTGGCCGGCTCGGCTCAGGACATCCGGCTCGACGAACTGACCACCTGGCTGGAGGGCGGTCCGCTGTCCGGTTTGGTTGACCTGACGATCCACCGGGCACTCATCCGAGAGCGGGAACTCGCGTTCCTGCGGTTCAACGGCGAAATCCGCGACCTCACCGTCGATCCTGTGTTGCGGCGGTTCGGTCTGCCCGAGATCGGCGGGACCGTGCGTCTTGCGGTGGACAACGGGCGGTTTGAGGAGGGCTCGATTGTGGGCCTGACGGTGGCCGGCCATTGGCGCGGCGGCTCGCTGGACGTGCTGTCGCGGATGCTGCTCAAATCGCAGAGCATCGACGGACAGGTCGACGTGCGGATCAACTCGCTCATCGTCCAGCACGACCAGTTGGCCAGCGGCAACATCGACGTCGACGCCACGCCGCCACCCGGCAAGCCCGGCACCATCGACCGGGCGTTGCTGTTGAACCTGCTCGAGGAGTACCTGGGCTTCCAGGTGCCGACTATGCTGGCCCGGATGCTGCCCGAGTCCGTGGAGTTCGTCCGGGCCCGGGCCAAGCTGCTGGTCGACGGCACCAACCTGCAAGTCCTGACTATCCCCGACGCGACCACCGGCGCCATCCTGACCGTCCGCATCGCCGGCCAGGACATCCCCATCGTCCGCGCCATCGACCATACCTTCGACCTCAGCCCCCTCGTCGACCAGGCCGCCCAACGTGCCAAGGAATGGAAACATTCGCTCCAGTCCCGCCCTGCGCCGAGATAGACGCGAGTCATTCGGATGCCAGGAAGAGGTCGTGCCTATTGTGGTAGCGGCCGGCGCCCTCGCCGGACGTCATTCCACGCCGAACGTCCGGTGGGGGCGCCGGCCGCTACGACTCCGTGCACGAGGTCGAGTTGGTATTCGTGTCACCAGTTCAGTGCCGACCGCCAGGCCGACGAGAGCTTGTCCAGAGTGACCTCGAAGA
>JACQVT010000801.1 GCA_016209665.1 Planctomycetota bacterium
ACGTAGGTGGGGGCGTTGTCGAGAAAGCTCGATAAGCTGCCCGTGGCCCAGAAGAACCGGGCCGGGTTGGTAAGCGGCAGGCTCGGCCCCTCGATGCGGAGGATTTCGATCGGGGCCTGCATGGTGATGAAGATGCCGATGAACAGCACCGCGACCTCGATGATGGCCCGGAAGTTGAACTCGTTGTCGCGGCGGACCTGGGGGGAGCTGGCGATCCAGGCCAGGCCCACGAAGGCGAGCATGACGGCCTCGCGGAAGTAGTCGGGCACGGTGAAGCCGGTCCCGAGCAGGGGCTTGCCCGGCACCATCAGGGCGACCGCGAGCACCACACCCGCCAGCCAGAGGAAGTTGAGCGAGCCGGTCAGGCGCAGCGGCTCGATCCGGGTCTCGTCGAGCATGTGTTCGAGGGGCGGTTCGTGACGATACAGGTAGCTGTCCCAGAGGTAGTAGATGATCAGGAGCACCACGCAGCAGAACAGCCATGCCTTCCAGAGGCTGAACGTCCACAGGAACGGCACGCCCAGCAGGTAACCCAGGAAGAGCGGCGGGTCGCCGGTGGGTAGGAGGCACCCGCCGATGTTGCTGACCAGGAAGATGAAGAAGATGACGGTGTGCTTGACGTACTTGCGTTCCCGGTTGGTCTGCAGGAGCGGGCGGATGAGCAGCATGGACGCCCCGGTGGTCCCGACGAAGCTGGCCAGGATGGACCCGGCGATCAGGAAGGCGGTGTTGTTCCTGGGCGTGGCCCGCAGGTCGCCCTGCAACCGGATGCCGCCGCAGATGGTGTACAGGCTGAACAGGAGGATGATGAAGGGGATGAATTCGTCAAGGACCGCGTGGTCCAAGACCTTGAGGACGGTGGGGAAGCCGGCGGCGGCTGTGTCGTCGCCGTGGCCAAACCCCGTGCCGCGCAGGAGGTAGTAGGTCAAGGCCGCCAGGGCCAGTACCGCCGAGATAATCAGCTTGTTCGAGTTGTGGTGCCACCAGTGAGCCACGGACGGGACCAGCGGCAGGATGGCGATGCACAGCAGGATGGCGACGAACGGCAGGGCGGCCAGGAGGCTGGGCGCGTGGGCATGATGCCCGGCCGCGGCGTGCGTCGCCGCCGGCGCGGCAGCGGCCGAGGCGGCGTCAGTCGTCTGGGCGGACACGTCCCCGGCGAACGTCATCCACAAACAAGCCGCCAACGCCAGCGAGTGCGTCGACCGCACAACCATTCGCTTTGTGATCGTCATGGGGCACTCATTCGGACGCAACCCGCAGGAACGGCACCGCGCCGCGTCCATCCCTGCCGCTCAATTGCACGAGCAGGGGGCGTATTCTATACTCCGCCGTCATGGTCCACCAGGAGCGCGCCAGAGTCGCCGCGAGTCGGTCGCGGGAACAAATTGTGGTGACAAGGCAGCGCCGTATCCGGAAGGCGGGCAGGATGCCCGCCCCCCACGGGTCTCCCGTGGCGTGGGCCGTATGGGCGCTGGTGCTCGCGTTGGGTGGGTGCGCCGGCCGATCCGGCACCGACCCGGCGCTGCGCAACGATCTCGACGCCATGCAAAAGGGCACCATCCGGATCAACGACCAGTCGTTCGAGGTATGGCTGGCCCTGACCCACGACGAACGGGAGCGCGGCCTCATGCAGGTGACGGCCGAACAGCTCGCTCCCATCGCGGGTCCGCGGGAGGAGGCCGGCGGCAAGACCGAACGCGGCATGTTGTTCGTCTTTCCCGAGGAGCGGACGTTGGGGTTCTGGATGTACAACACCATCACCGCGTTGGACATCGCCTACATCGACGCCGCCGGCCGAATCGTCAAGACCTACACCATGGCCCCGCTGGAGACGCGGGTGTATCCCTCCATCGAACCGGCCCAGTTCGCCCTTGAGGTGCGGGGGGGCCTGCTGGCCGAGCTGGGCGTCGAACCGGGTCAGCATGTCGAAATCCCCGAGTCTATCCTCAAGACGCAGAGGTGATCGGCCGAATCGAATGGCGATCGGTCCATTGATCTGACCGGGTTTTCCGCCGTCGGTGCCCAGCGTCTGATAAGCCGGCGGACGCCTGGCCGGAACCATCGCCACGGGTCCGCATAATCCATGGTGCAGGCAACCGGGGGAAGTCACCTGTCTCGTCTGGCCGAACAATCCGTCCCGCTCCCATCAGGCTGCCTGACGGTGCTGGTGGTTGGCGAGCCCAATGAAGTCCCGTTATCGGTGCGGGAGCTGACCGCCTCGCGCCACCTCGCCACCGTGTATGCTCCGACCTGTCGGCAGGCTTGTGACCCGGCGCTGCTGACGAAGGCCGACGCCGTGGTCGTTTGCGAGGCTGACGGTCCCGGCGGACCGGCGAGCCGGCACGAAGTGGAACTGCTGGCCGATGCCCTCGCGTCGCATCGGCTGACGGGCGTCTTGCTGTCGCCGGGCAAGTGCGGGGTAATGCCCGGCGGCGACGACGCCCTGGTCCCTGTGCCGGTCGACGCCTCCGCGGACGAGTTGTGGGGCCGCATCGTTACCATGCAGCAGTACCGCCCGCTGCTGAGGCGGATGGAAGAGCAGGTGGTCGGGATGCAGCGGCTGGGCAAGAAGCTCAACGAGCAGTTCGTCGAGGTGGACCAGGAGCTGCGTCTGGCCAGCCGGCTCCAGCGGGACTTCCTGCCCAAGCAACTGCCGGCGGTCGGCGACATCCGGTTCCACGTGTTGTACCGGCCGGCCACGTGGGTCTCGGGCGACGTGTATGACGTGCAGCGGCTGGATGAGGCGGTCGTGGGGTTCTACCTGGCGGACGCGGTGGGACACGGCGTGGCCGCCGGGCTGCTGACGGTGTTCATCAAACAGGCCATCGCGGGCAAGCTGGTCTACGAGGACGGCTACGTCATCGTGCCCCCCAGCGACGTACTCGAACGTCTCAATGCTCAGTTGGCCGATCAGCAGTTGCCCAACTGCCAGTTCGTCACCGGCTGCTACGGGACCGTTGACGTGACCACCCGGGAAATCCGGTTTTCCCGCGGCGGACATCCCCATCCGATCCACGTGGGGGCCGACGGCACCTGCGCCGAGGTGCGGACGGCGGGCGGCCTGCTCGGCGTGTTTCACGGCGAGGCGTTCCCGAGCACGACGCTGGTTCTCGAACCCGGCGAGAAGCTGATTCTCTACAGCGACGGCCTGGAGGACGAGATTCTGGGCCGCAAAGAGCGGAATGGGAGACACACCCATTTCACGTCCCCGTTTCAGGAAATGGTCCGCCAGCCCGGTGCCGCCTTCATCCGCGCGGTCGAGGAACACCTCAACGCCGCCGAAGGCAGCCTGCAACCCGCCGACGACATGACGCTGGTGGTCATCGAGCACCTTGCCGGCTGAGCGGCGTGAGGACAACGTCTCCGGATTCGGAGAAACGGCTTCAGGCCTCGTGATCCATCCGGGGTTCGTGGCCGGACACGATCCTGCGGATGCGATGCCTTCCTGGCTCGATGACGACAAAGGAATTGCGCAACCAGAACCTCATGGGGCGGTCGCGAAGTGAATGTCTTCGATGGTCAAGACCTCGATGGCGTACTGGATGCAGGCGCGAACGTCCTCGACCTGAAGATCGGGATAATAGTCCCGGATGACATCGGCGAAGCTGACGCCCTCGCGGACCAACTCCAGGACGCTCTGGACAGGGATGCGCGTGCCCGCCACACACGGCTTGCCGAAATGAATCTGAGGATCGACACTGATCCGTTCTTTCATAGCTGTACCTTCTTCCCAAGACGACCGATCAGATCCACTATTGCTTATACCACCTTGGGCTGGTCACGCACAACGGTGGCCGCAGGCCGGTATCCAGACGGGGATTGTAGAAGCTGAATCTCGCCGGGCTCACCTCGATCCCGCTTCACTGGACCCCGAATCCCGACCCATTAACTGACACCTCATCGGCACGGGCTGATCAGCACGGGAGACACACCGCTGGAAGACGGCGAAGTCATCGCTGTCGGCGTGGGCGTGGGCGTCGCCGTCGAACTCCTTGCCCTCACAGCCCGTCACTGCTCACACGTTCGATATTCGTATGACCTACTCCTCCTGCCCCGGCCGGTGAATGGCCGTAACCGGGGGTTGGTTTTTCGAGGACATGGGTCCCAGCCTCCAGCCCAACCGTTCGGCGGTTGCGTGGTTCACTTTTCCTTGCGGTGTCAGGGTGCCGTTTTCGATGAGAAGCTTCTGCAACCCGCGGTTCTCGGGGGCCGCCATCCTCAGCTCGTACGACGGCTGGCTGATGCTGGGCGATGGCCGAGCCAGCGTGTTGTTCTGGATTGGTTGATGATCCTCGAAGCCGCGCCGCACACCCATGACCAGATAATCAAACGTCACGTTGCTCGCGCCGCCCTGGCTCTCCCTGACCACGATGCGGGAGGAGCCTTTCTCGGCCACAAACAGGCCTCGACAATCGCCCTGGGGCGTCACTTGCGCGGTGATCCCCTCGTCGGCAGTCACGAGAGCGAAATGCTCGGGAAGGATGACGGTCGCCGAGCCGCCCTCCAGCCGCCCACTGCCTCTCACGTAGACGCCGCTTTCGCCGCCTTCCAGGCAGACGTAGGCGATCTGCCTGGAGGCGTCGCGCGGGTGAGGATGCACGAAGGACTTGGTGCCGGTGCAGGTATATTGACTATTCTACAACATCATGAGAGGAGGTCAATCCCTGGCATCGGTTTCCATGTCGAGCCAGGTAGCGGAACCGGGCAGCTTCTAGGTCGTCTTGATGGCCGCCTCCTCGTGGCTCGTGGGATCATCGTAGCGGAAGCGCGACCCGGCTTCGAGAGATTCAGAGACCTCACGCCAGCGGCACGCGGGCCCTGAGCTTCACTTGGTTGGTCCGCCCGGCCGTAGTTGGCGCCCCCGGGCTTGCCTGATAGGCTTCAGGTGGCCGACGAAGGGATCTCGTCACGAAGATAGCAGAGTCGATGAGGCTGACATGATACTCACGTTGAGAGTGGAGTGTGTGTTCGGGCTGCATCTCGAGAACCAATGTATCCGCGTCATCGAGATTGATGAGCAGATGTCTCTGTACGATCTGCACGATGCCATTCAAGACGCGGTGGGGTTCGATAGGGACCATCCCTTCGCGTTTTTCGTCGCCAACAGTGCTTCGCCTTTCGCCCGCAGACGGTGGCTGACCGACGCGGAAGGCTGGGACGACCAGGAGAATTACTTTCGCAATACGAGGCTGAGCGACGTCTACCCCCTGAACCGCAAGCACCTTTACTACCTCTTTGACTTCGGTGACGACTGGACCTTCGAGATACGGAGAGGCCGGAGGGCAAACCCACCTGAAGACCGGGTGCGCTACCCCCGAGTCGTGAGTCGGACAGGGCCGAATCCGCAGCAGTATCCAAACATCGACGGGTGGTAGATTCGTCTGGCCCCGCCATAGGTCGAGCCAATCTACACAGGTCACACCCGCTCACCGCGATTCCCGCCCCGAAATAGTCGGACGCTCCCGTGACAGTGAAACCCGTCAGTTCGGATTGGCCACCCAGCGCGACGGCCGTCCCGCCCGAAACGCGGATGCTGGTGCTGGCAGGCCCCGCGGTGCTCCGGACGGCCACCAGCTTGCCGCCGAAGGCAGCCTGCAACCGTCCGACGACATGA
>JACQVT010000802.1 GCA_016209665.1 Planctomycetota bacterium
GAGCCGCTCGTGCACGTCGTCGTCGATGCGGGCCAACTGCTGCGTGAGGTTGCAGATCTCGATGGGGCCCTCCGGCAGACCAAGGTATGCCCGCAGCTTGGCGTAGGTCACCCGGTGCATGCCGGTGAGCACGGTGCCTCCGAGGTCGAACGGCACGCGGTCGGCCTCGCGATGCTCCAGGGCGGCCTTGACGCGCTCGGATGAATTCCAGTCGTGAAGCATGGTCAGTTCCCTGTCAGTCCTCCGCGCCGCAGGTATCGGTTCAGGAAGGCGAACCGCATCGCCGCATCGCCCAGAGCTTCCTGCAACTGCGACCACAGCTCATCGCAGATCCGCTGTCCACGATGGTGCTCGCGCTCATTCATGAGACGCACTGAGGCGAGGAAATCACAGAAGTGCGGCATGGCCATGAGCGTGGCCACCGCACGGAGCTGATGCAGGGAAAGGAATCCCATCAACCCGGCGAGGTACTTGTCCAGGCGCTGTTGATGGATGGCCAGGGGATTGCGGTCGGACCGTTCTCGCATCTCTATGATGCCCAGGTAAACGAAACACCGCATCGCCTCGGCAACCAGCGGCGGTACCCGCCGTTCTTTCGTCAGCCAATGGCCGAAGTCCAGCGAAAGCAGGTAGAGGTTGAAGCCGGCCTGCTCGCTCCGTCCAAGCAGGTCCTCCAGCTCGATCTGCCGATCGGCGGCGCCGCAACGATGGGCGAGCATGGCCGTCAGGCATTGCTCCGAGGGCTCGCATCGGATCAGGGCCAACTCCCTGCACAGCTTCGCCAACGCTTCGGTCGTGCGGCCCGCCTGGATGGCCTCGTGATGGAGAAAGAAGACGGCGCACTCGATCAGCTCATCGACCGCCCACGGCATGAGATCTCCGTGTCCGGCTTGTCTTATCGCGGCGAAGGTCAATGAGCGTGACTCCTCGTAGAGGTTGGCCAGCCGAAGCAAGTCGATTAGATCGAAGACGGGGCTGTCCGGATCCTGTGCCTCATCGAGAAGGTAGTGAAGAAGAGGGGCGCTCTCGCGCTCTCGCCCGGTTCCCACGTAAGCATAGGCCATTTCCCGCACGAAGTACTCGGCCCCGAGGCCGAACACGTCCGGACGCGAGGCAGACATCTCTTCGAGAAAGGCGATGTAGGTGCCCTCCATGCTCTCGCCGAGGTCCTGCGGAAGATCCAGGACGAGTCCTACAAAGTCGAACTCCGTGTAAAACTCCGGCGCCCGGTCTTCGGCAAGCAGGGCACGGAGCATGTCGATCTTCAACGCCGGGCTGCATGCGCGAAAACGATCGTTCCAGTCGTCCCACTCGTCGCGGGCGCGGGACAGCGGCCCGGGTTCGGCGTGGAGAACTCCCGGGACCGAACTAGGCTCACACGCGGGTTCCGCCGCCGGCCCCGGCGACCGGGGCTGGGCTTGAGCCTGGGTCGGCAACACCCTCGGCGGCTCCTTGTCCAGACAGCACCGTTTGTACTTCTTGCCGCTGCCACATGGACACGGGTCGTTTCGTCCGATCCTGTTGTTCACGATGGCGTCTCCACGGCCGGCCACCTGACCGGTGCCGGCCATTCGGCTCGCCGGCACGGCGTCGGGCAAGATCGTGCCCCCGTCTCAAAAAGGGATCTCGTCGCCGGCATCGAATTCATCCTGCCGCTGAGTGTCGTGGTTGTTCGGAGGCAACCTTTCCCACGGTTGACCGGACTTCTCCCGATGCGTGAATGTGAGTGCGGGGGGCTTGGCGGCGGACTGGGCGGCCAAGGTTCGGCCAGCGGGAGGTTGTCCGAGTGTTTGGGGGCATCCCGCCTGGGCAGCCTGCTTCGCGGCCCGCCGCCGTGCGGCCTTCTCCTGCATCTTTTCGTACAGATCACGGATCCACACGTGGACCGGCGCCTTCCATGGCTGGCTTTTGCTCGGGATGTTCTTGATGAGCTTGCGCGGATTCATCCCGAGCGTCTTGGCCATGCGCACGGTCTCGACGTTCAGCCGGCAAAGCCGCTTCGCCCGGGCCCAATCCTCGTCTCGCTTCTTCTTGTTGGCCATGACGAAAGTAGGATAGCACAACCGGCGACGGCGCAACAGGGGGAACGAGCGTATTTGTCTATCCTGATTGCGCCCGTCGTCGGTGCGCGAGCGTCCGCAGGATCGCGTCGAGGACTTCGTCCAGGTGCTTGCCCATGTCTTCGGCGAGGAACCGCAGGACGAAGTACCCATTCTCCTGCAACAGGCGGTCCTTGCGCCGGTCACGGCGGTACGCCTCGGCGTCGGCCAGATGTTGCCCGCCGTCCAGTTCCACCGCCACCCGCGCGTCCGCACAGAGCAGGTCGACCTCCATCGTTCCCCAACCGTCAAACGGAATCGGCAACTCGACGTTCAGCCGAAACCGACCGGCGGTCTCAGGCAACGTCTCCAGGCGGCGGTACAAGAATGCTTCGCTCGCGCTTCTGGCCCGACTCGCGCCCTGGGCATCCGGAGGCACGGCTCGTGCGGCATGAACGAAGAGGTTAGCCAATGGCGTATCAACGCCGTCACGAACAAGGCGCCGGACGCTGGCCGCGTAGTCATGCTTCCACACCGGATCGACCGGAAGCGGCACATCGGCCGGCCAGCCCGGTACGGCGCTCGCCGGCAGCAGGATGGTGTAGCCGGCTGACTCGTATCCTCGGCAACGCCGGTCGAACATCCTCGACAGCATCGGCACGTTGAGATCGGCATAGTCGTACACGCGTACTTCGCGTTTTCGTTCGTTCAAGCGGTGTAGTCGACCGACATACTGGGCGATCGTTCCACGCCATGACACCGGCAGGGAGAGGAACAGCGTGTCCAACCGAGCGTCGTCGAACCCTTCGCCGATGTATCGGCCGGTTGCCAGCAGCACGCGCTCCTCGTTTTCGGGAATGGCCGCCAATCGTGCGCTGAGCGTAGTGAGTTCCTTCCTTGCCATGCCGCCGCGAAGCACAATCAGGTGACGAATCTCGGGCGACAGCCGACCAACCAGGTGATCGAGGTGTTCATTGCGTTCCGTCAAGACGACAGGCGACCGGCCTTCCCGTACGGCCTGCATGACGTCCTCACAGACCATCCGGTTGCGTGCCTCGTTCGCGATCAGCTCGTCATATAGCTCGTGAAACTGGATCCTCGCGTCCGGGTTCGCGGTCCTGAGAGGACTGAACGACGTGGGACGAACCAGCACGGTATGATCGAATGGGCGGGCGGCGGCCTGTTTCCTCGCGTCGACGCGATACCGCACCGGCCCACACTGCATGAAGATGATCGGGTGGTGGCCGTCCTTGCGGGTAACGGTAGCGGACAGGCCGGTGACGAACTTCGCCTTGGCTCGACGGGCCACCTGCTCAAAGCTGTGGGCGGACAGGTGGTGGCATTCGTCCACGATGAGATGGCCATATTCTCCCACCCGGTCGTCCACGACGCCCTTGCGTACCAGGCTCTGGAGGAGCGCCACGTCCAGCACGCCTGTCGGTTTCTTCCGTCCACCTCCGATCCGGCCGATGGCCTTCTCCTCAAGCCCCAGGAATGCTGACAACCGCTCTACCCACTGCTCCAGCAACTGCCGACGATGCACGAGAACCAGCGTATTGACACCGCGCCGTGCGATGAGCCAGGCCGCGAGCACGGTTTTCCCGAAGGCGGTGCCGGCGGACAGCACGCCCGTGTCATGAGCCAGCATGGCGTCTGCGGCGGCTTTCTGATCGGGCCGCAATTCACCGTGAAACCCGACGTGCAGGGACTTGCCCGTGCACCGTTCGTCCCGGATTACGGGGCGAATCTTCAGGTCCGACAGGAGTTGCTGTACGTCGTCGAGACAGCCTCGCGGCAAACCGATGTGATGCGGGTAGTCCTCGGCGCAGGCGATGATGCGCGGCTTGGCGTAGGTCGGCAGACGCATCGCCTGCGCCTTATAGAACTCAGGGTTCTGAAACGCGGCGAGACGCAGCAGTCGGTTGCGAAGGCCGGCGGGCAGCATCTCCTTGGCGATGTAAATCTCGGTCCCCAGAACCAGTTCCAGCCTCTCGGGCAACGGCTCGGCGATGGGCGGCTCCCTCCGGCGGCGTGAGGGTGGCAAGGCCCAAGGTGCGGCGTCATCGTCCTCGGCCACGGCGAGACGTACCCCGACAATGCGGCCCCTGCCTTCGGCACCACGAACGATACTCTCTGCCTCGGCGCGACCGATCCTGCATACGGTTGACAGGAACGCCCACTGGTCCGAGTAAGCAACGAACTGGTCGTCCAGGAAAACGCTGTTCCCGTGCCGCCGAGGTTGTTTCTGCAGCGGCAACGCGATCAGATTGCCGAACCCGCCCTGCGGCAGCGTGTCTTGATTCGGGAAAAAGCGGTCATACGAGTCCAAGCCGATGTCCGGGCGCCGCTCCATCGTCTCGGTCAGGATGTGTGAACCAAGCTTGCGTGCGAGGCCGGCTGGAATGGCCCCGTCGAAGAGCAGCCATGCGTGCCCGCCCTTGCCCGATCGCGACCGCTCCAGAGCGGCGGGCAGGTTCATCTGGCGGCACGTTTCCAGGAACGCCCCCGCGTCGTCGCGCCAGCCCGCCTTGTCGAAATCAACCGCGAGGAAGAAGCAGGTTTCGTCCTGGAGCATCGGATAGACGCCCATGACGAAAGCACGGCCGTTGTCGTCCTGTCCGGAGAGATGCCAGCGGATCACCTCGTCCGTGACGGGCAGAAACCGGCGGTTGGGACAGTCGGCGCACCTGACCTTGGGCTTCTCGCAGAGGCCCCTGACCCACTCGTTGGCGCAGGCGGGCTGGTAGCCGGACTTGCCGGTCTTGCGGCTCTCGAAACGGCGGGCGTAAACGTCCTCGCGCCCACGAAACAGGGAGCGAAACAGGGCGATCTTGGCCTCAACCGACGATTGGTGATTGACGAGTCGGTTTTTCTGATCCGCTGGAATCTCCACGTGATTCAAGCGTCCTTTGTCTCCAACCACCTGGGCCTGGTTGACTTGCGGGAGCGTTTGGCGGGCATGTTGGCCCTTCGGGAACATCGGAAACGAGGATCAGTCTAGGTTTGCAGCTTCGCCGGGGCAAGCCTTGGCGGGGTATTGGTGATGGTTGATGGAGATCGCCTGCGGCAGACAATGACACCGGTGCCAAGGTTCTGTCCATCCGGTGTTGACGCGAGGAGCACCGTGACGAAGCGCGAGGGAGCGGATCCCTGGTGCGCTCTTGCCCCGGCATGCATGATAGGCTACTATCAACAGATCAGTTGACCGCGGAGTCTTGAGCGAGAGCTGGCGCCCCCCGCGTGGGACGCGACCATGGCATATCCGGATCCGGCAGGCAGGGACTCAATGTCATCGATCGGTTACAGAACATCGGGCAGGGGCTTCACTGGCGTTCAGGCTGGTGCGATCGCGCTGCTGCGCGTCGCGATCGGCTGGCACTTGCTCTACGAGGGCGTCGCCAAGCTGCGCACGCCCGGGTGGAGCGCGGCGGGATACCTGGAAGCGTCGCGATGGCTGTTCGCCGAGCAGTTCCACCGCATCGCCTCCAGCCCGGCGGTTCTGCGGGTTGTGGATTCTCTGAACATCTGGCTGCTGATCATCACGGGACTCGGCCTGACGCTCGGCCTGTTGACGCGACTATGGAGCGTGGTGGCCATGCTGCTGCTCGCGTTATACTGGGTGGCCAACCCGCCGCTGGTCGGGGTGGGGCTGACCGTTCCCACCGAGGGCGGCTACCTGGTGGTGGACAAGAACGCCGTTGAGTTCTTCGCACTGGCATTGCTTCTGGTCTTCGGCGCGGGGCGTTATTTCGGCGTGGACGGCCTGGTCGCGAGCCGGCGAAAACGGATCAAACCGGCCGAATCGTTCGCCGACAACGGTTCCGATGTGTCCGAGGTGTTACCCGAAGCCGCGGCCGGCCGCCGGCAGCTTCTGGCAAGCCTGGGCGGTCTGCCGTTTTTGGGTGCGTTTGCGTACGCCCTTTTTCGCAAAGAGCAGTGGAAGAGCTACGAGGTGAAGAACCTGGTTGATGCCGTGACCGCCGCGTCCTCCAAGACGCTCGATGTCGCCAGCCTCTCGCAACTCAAGGGCAAACTGCCGATGGGTGAAATCAAGGGCCGCCCGTTCAGTCGCCTGATCCTGGGCGGCAACCTCCTGTCCGGCTACACCCACGCCCGCGACCTGATCTACGTGTCGCACCTCGTGAAGGCGTATCATACCCGCGACCGCATCTTCGCCACGCTGCTGCTGGCCGAGAAGTGCGGGGTCAACACGCTGCTCACCAACCCGATCCTCTGCACCCTGCTCGACGAATACTGGAAGCGCAACATCGGCAGGATCCAGTTCATCTCCGACTGCGCCGGGCTCGTGTACAAGGGCCGGACGCGCATGCTGCCGTTCAACGAGTACCTCGATCGGGTCCAACGGGCCATCGATTACGGCGCCTGTGCCTGTTACATCCAGGGCGAGAGCGCCGACTGGTTTATCCGCCACGGCCAGACCGACAACATCGGCAGGACGCTCGACCTGATCCGCAAGAACAACGTGATCGCCGGCATCGGCGCCCACGATGTCGCGACGATCAAGGCCTGCGTGCAGGCGGGCTTCGAGCCCGACTTCTGGATGAAGACCCTGCATCACCACAACTACTGGTCCGCCAAGCATCCGCAGTGGCACGACAACGTCTTCTGCAAGAAACCGGATGAGACGATCGCGTTCATGAGGACGCTGCCCCAACCGTGGATCGGCTTCAAGGTGTTGGCGGCCGGAGCCATCAGGCCCGACGAGGGCTTCCGGTACGCCTTCGAGAACGGAGCCGACTTCCTCTGCGTCGGCATGTACGACTTCCAGATGGTCGCGGACGTCAACACCGCCAACGAAATCCTGGCCGGCCCCATCGCCCGTGAACGGCCTTGGCGGGGCGGGCCGCTGGTAGTGTGATGCCTCCATGTCTCGCCCTTCGCGAATCGCGGCTGTCGTGCTCGCCGTCGGCTGCGCCGCCGCCCTGATGGTCTGGGTCGGCCGGCAACGGCAGAACCAGCGCGTGGCGGTGGAAGCCCGAATCCCTTCCATCATGGGGACCCAGACGCTGCTGAAGGCCGTCGTTGGCGCCGGTGATCAGGAGCGGGGCCGCCGGGCGATCCAGGCGGCCGAAGCGGCCCTCCGCGATGTCGATGCCAGGATGAGCACGTGGGTCGGCTCGACCGAACTCTCGAAATTCAACGCCGCCCCGGCGAACACGGCCATGCCGCTGTCGATCCCGACGCTGGAAGTCCTCGCGGCTGCCGGCCGGTTCGCCGAGCGGACCGGCGGCGCCTTCGACCCGACCTGCCGGCCTCTGCTGCAACTGTGGAAGCGCTGCGAGCAGGAAGATCGCGAGCCCACCGCGGACGAGATCGCGCGGACCCTGGCCCGCGTTGGCTGGCGGCACATTCGTCTGCACGACGGTGCGATGGCCAAGCTCGTCGACGGCGTCGAGGTGGACCTCGGCGGCCTTGCCAAGGGATACGCGGTGGATGCAGCGGTGCAGGCCATGCGGTCGGCGGGTGCGGCCGGTGGGCTGGTGCAGTGCGGAGGCGACCTGCGGGTCTTCGGAGACTCCGAGAACGGCGGCCCGTGGCGCATCGGTATCCACGATCCATCCTCGACTCAGTCCGGAATGTTCGCCGAACGGCTCCGTCTTGCCGACCATGCCGTGTCCACCAGCGGCGACTACGAGCGCTATTTCACGATCCGCGGCCGTCGGCGCAGCCACATCATCGATCCGCGAACGGGCCTGCCGGTGGACAGCGTGCCGCAGGTGACCGTCGTCGCGTCCGAGGGGATCGTTTCGGATGGGTGGTCCACCGCCCTCACGGTGCTGGGCCCGGAGGGCCTGCGACTCCTGCCGCCGGGTGTCGAAGCCATGGTCATTGTCACCTCGGCCGGTCAGGCGAGGGCACACAAGACGCCGGGCTTCGACCGATTGCTGGCCGACTCGGTTCCGTAGTACGCCTGCCGGAACCCTGGTCGCCGACAACGCGAGACGGTCCTTCGGGGCTGATGGTCAGTAGGCTATCGACGCCCCCCGCGAAGAATCTTCGGTCTGCGTAAGCCTTTGGGAATGAGCCATTTAAGCCGTCTTCCGCTGGCCCACCAGCCCACCTGCTGGAAGGGCTTGCCCGGAGCATCCGGGAGACGGGCCGACTCATCCGGGGTGTGTTCGTCTGCTCCAAGGGGCGGACGGCTCGGCGGTTGGTTTTCGTTTGCTCATTGTGCGCGTCGTGGAACTTGGCGAGGTGAGCGTTGCCTGCCGTGCGTTCCTGGCCCGGGTCGCTCGGTTGCAGGTCGATGGGGTGTCCACCGCCGCATGTCTTGCGGACGCCGTACACCGTGTCATGGCAGTTGAGGCGCAAGAGCGATTCAAGGTGGACAGCGGTGCGGCGGCGTGGTTGCAGCGGCATCCCGAGCGAGTCCGAGAGCTTTCCGCGTTTCGTGAGGCCGCCCGGCAGCTTGATGGCCTGCCCCTCCGGATGCTCTCAACGGATAGCCGGGGCATCCTGGAAGCCGCGGAGTTGAGCAGCCAGTACGGCCTGCTCACGAACGACGCGGTCATCGCGGCCTTGACGCGCCGGCACGGTTTGACGCACTTGGTCACGACTGACGATGATTTCGAAGGCATCCCCGAGCTGACCGTTTGGAAGCCGCGCTGAGGGCCGCGACCGCCGACCGCGATGCGGAGAAAGAGGCGGTGCTGACGCTGGTGTGGGCGATGGTGCTGCGGCTCCAGGCGCACCCGAACATGACCGAGCCGACATGCGAGCGCTTCAGGATCACCCTCCGAGGCGCCTAGTCCACGGCCGCCAGCCCGTCGCGCCAGCCGCCCGGTGCTTCAGGTGGGACATTCCCGGCGTCCACCGAGCAGGGCTTTGACGCTGCTCAGGTCGTTGGCGGCATCATGGTCGCTGCCATAGGGGTCGTCCCCTTGACCACAGAGGAGTCGCGACGGATCATTCGCAGGATGGACCTGAAGAGGTACACGCGGAGCACGCTCTCATGTCGATCCATGGACGCGAGGGGGATCGCTTTGCTGATCCTGGTCGGCACGATCGGGGTTCAGCAGGCCAGGTCGTCATCGCGGCCGGCCCAGGGGACACCGGCGGCCACCCTTGACACGTCGCGAACGCTCCCACGTTCAAGACCGGCGGAGCCGGGCAGCGCTTCGAGTGTCACCCGCGAGCAGATTGAAGCGGACTGGCTGCGCCAGAACGCCCTTCGCGGATGGGCGAGGGGGGTGGATCACGTCGAGGCCTTGCGGGAGGATGCCGCCGGGGGGTGCGACGGCATCAAGAACGGCGGCTGGGGATTTCACACCGCCAAGGAACAGAGTCAGTGGTGGCAGGTGGATCTGGGTGAGCAGGTGCCGATCGGCGAGGTCCGCGTGTTCAATCGGTGCGACGCGATGGCGGGCCGGGCCTCGCGCCTCCTGGTGCTGCTGTCCGATGACTCGAGCGACTGGCGCCAGGTGTATCAACACGACGGCACCACGTTCTACGGCTTCTCCGACGGCAAGCCGCTTTCGGTGAGGCTCGAAGGCCAGGCTGCCCGTTACGTGCGGCTCCAGCTACCCGGGCACGAGTACTTCCATCTTGACGAGATCGAGGTCTATCCGGCCGGCGGCAGCACCAACGTGGCGCTGGGCAAGCCGGCCAACCAAAGCAGCGTGAACACCCCGTTTCCCCCGGGGCACTTCTACACGGAGGAGGTCATCAGTCGGGGATTGCGTCTGGCAGCGAGCCTCGAGAATCTTGGCCTTGCGGCGGCGCCCGCGCGAAGGGCTCTGGGGGAATTGCGGGGTCGCCTGAACAGTCTCGGCGACCACACGCCACCGAAGGCTCGGCGGGACCTGTTCCTGGAGGCGAACTGGGTCGTCCGGAAGCTGGCCTTGTCGAACCCGCTGCTGGACTTCGATAGGGTTCTCTTCATCAAGCGGGCTCCCGGCATGCTACCGCACATGTCGGACCAATTCTACGGGTGGTGGTCGCGGCCGGGCGGCGGCATCTACATCCTGGAGGGCTTCAAGGACGACAGTCCCCGGCTCCGCTGTCTGACCCAAGGCTGGTCGGCGGGCAGTTTCCTGCTGCCCGAGCTGTCCTTCGACGCGAAGAAACTGCTGTTCGCCTATTGTCGTTACTACCCGCACATCGCGGGCACGGAGAAGGCCGACAAGACCAAGCTCCCGGAGGATGCGTTCTATCACATCTTCGAGATGAATGTGGACACCGGCGAGTGGCGGCGATTGACCTCCGGCCGCTACGACGACTTCAATGCGCGGTGCCTGCCGAACGGCGAGATCGTGTTCCTGTCCACGCGAAAGGGCCAGGCGATTCACGTGGACAAGACGTACACCTCCGCGACCTCCAGCAGCGTCCTGCCCGACAGCTTTGTCCGCTGCGGCGGAGACAACCATCGCCCGGTGCCGGTCTTCACGCTGCACGCCATGAACGCCGACGGCGAGGACCTGCGTCCCATCTCGGCTTTCGAGAACTTCGAGTGGTTTCCTTCGGTGGCGTCCGACGGACGCATCCTGTATGCGAGATGGGATTACATCGACCGCTTCAACGGCCCGTTCATGAGCCTGTGGTCGACCAATCCGGACGGCACCAACGCCCAGCTCGTCTACGGCAACTATACCAAGAGCCCCCAGTGCATCTTTGAAGCCAGTGCCATCCCCAACTCCCGGCGACTCGTCTTCACCGCATCGGCCCACCACTCCATCACCGGCGGCGCGTTGGCCCTGCTCGACCGCACGCGGGGGACCGAGGGACAGGCTTCACTGACTCGGCTGACGCCGGAAGTCTGCTATCCCGAGGCGGAGGGATGGCGTCCGATGTATTACGCGAGCCCGTTCCCGCTGTCGGAGGAGCACTTCCTGGTCTCCTGGAGCGATCGGCCGCTTCCTCCGCATGCTGTGGTCAAGGATGACCGCAATCCGGTCAACGCCTCGGGAATCTATCTCTACGACGCATTCGGGAGTCTGACTTTGCTGCATCGGGACCCCGCAATCTCCAGCGTGTATCCGATCGCGATGCGTCCGCGGCCGCGGCCGACAACCCTGGCCAACCACGTCGATTGGAGCCGGCCCCGCACGGGCCGCTTTCTCGTCCAGGATGTCTACCAGGGGCTGGCGGGAATCGAGCGGGGAACGGTCAAGCGAATCCGGGTGATCGCCGTGCCCCCGAAGGTTCAACCGCACATGAACACGCCATCGCTGGGTATCTCCAAAGAGGAGCCGGGCAAGTACGTGCTCGGCACCGCGCCGGTGGAGGCGGACGGTTCGACCCTGCTCGAAGTGCCGGCCGGCGTTCCCGTCATGTTCCAGGCGCTCAACGGCGACGGGCTTGCCATTCAGACCATGCGGAGTCTGACCTACGTGCAGCCCGGGCAGACGCTTTCCTGTATCGGCTGCCACGAATCGCGCGAGGCGGCACCGAAAGCGGGCCGGATACCGCTGGCGGCTGCCCGGGGCACCGGCCGGCTGACGCCGGGACCGGAGGGCAGTTGGCCGCTTCGTTACGACCGCCTGGTTCAGCCGGTGCTGGATCGGCAGTGCGTCTCCTGCCATTCACCCCGCGGCGGGCAGCAGGAGGCCGTATCGTTCGACCTGACCGCCGACAAGTCTTACGACAGTCTGATGTCCTACGCCGATGGCGATCTGAGCAAGCGGGCGTTCGAGCGCGACGCTTCGTTGGTGGGCGACTGCGTGGCACAAAACAGCAAGCTGCTCGAGTTCCTGACTCGCGGCGACGGTCACCAGGGCGTGAGGCTCGACCCGGAGAGCTTCGAGCGCCTCGTGACCTGGATGGACCTCTACGCACCGATCCGCGGGTCGTTCAGCGAAGAGCAGGAGGAACGGTTGCTGCAGATGAAAGAGGATTGGCAGGGCCGGTTGAGCCTTGGCGACGGCGACACGGCACCGGACGGCGAGAGTGGTTATTAGATAGACGGCATCAGAACGTGTGGGACCGGCTTCCAGCCGGTCAATCGGACCGGCAAGATACCGGTCCCACACAGGGTTTTGTCACAGTTCCTCAGCCGGATGACGGAATGCGCTATCAAAGGCTTGGCAACACGGGAATGAGTGCGTCGGTCGTCGGTCTGGGCACCTGGGTCACCGGGGGTGGGACCTGGTGGGGCGGCGATCCGGATCACGGCGAATCCGTTCGGACGATTCATGCCGCGGTCGATGCCGGCGTGAACCTGATCGACACCGCGCCGGCCTACGGGTTCGGCCGCAGCGAGGAGGTCGTCGGTGAAGCCGTGAAGGGCCGGCGGGACAAGGTATTGCTGGCGACCAAGTGCGGGCTGTGGTGGAACGATGCCCGCGGCTCGGAGTTCTTCACCATCGACGGCAAGA